>CAZADQ010000027.1:0-6582 GCA_964483965.1 uncultured Candidatus Saccharibacteria bacterium | reverse complement strand
AAATTAACTTGTGTAACATTGTGCCCTCCTCTAATTAAAGAAGGAAATTCTGTATTGTCACAAACATGATATCCAGATCTTGCTGCAATCTTTGCAAACATAAGTCCTACAGACTTCACACCAGTTCCAGCCGGACCCCCAATTTTAATAGAATTTATGTTTTGTGGATTTTCCACCTGATCAAAATTTTCCATATTTCTCCATATAAATTCTCTCACTTGGTGTTCCATTTTCAATCAAAAGTTTTGTCAGATCTTCAACCATAAATTTATTTCCACATAAGTACGCTGAACAATTACTCGTATTGGGATAGTCTTTTTTAACCAAGTCTGTAATAAAACCATTCGGTCCTTTCCAAAAAGTACTTGGGTTATTTACTGCAATCTGATATTTAAAATTTTTATGAATCTTAGCAAGCTCTTCAAAATACTCCTTCAAAAAAATGTCTTCATAATTATTAAATCCAAAGTACAAACGTATATTTTTCTTCTTATCATCCTTTTCTAAAATACTTTCAATCATATATTTTAAGGGAGCAAAACCACACCCTGTTGCTAAAAACAACATATCCTTAACATTGTCATTTTGTTTTAAATTAAATGATCCAAAAGGGCCTAAGAAATCAATCTTGTCACCGATTTTAAGGCTTTCAAAAAACTTCGATCCAGGTCCTCCTGGTGTAGTATCAACAAGAAGATTAAACTTAGTTAGCGTGCTGTGACCAGCTATCGAATAACAATTTACTCTTGTATCCGAAACCTTTACGTTAATGTACTGACCTGGAATAACATCAAGGGGTTCTTCTGATTCAAATTCAAAGTAATAAACCTTACCAGCTAGGTTTTTTGTACTTATTGTTTTTGCAGTTTTAAATTTTGGTCCTGGGGAAATGTCTTTTTTTTCATTTAAAATAACTTTTGTATCCACGGCCCAAATACCATCAGAGTTAACAATCACAGGATTTATTTCTATCTCTTCAATTTCAGGTTGAGCTTCAACAATCTTACTAACTTTAACTAATAATTCGTAGAGTTTATCCAATAATAAAGGTTTTTCGTCATCTTTATTCATCTTCTTAAGAGACTTAAAAATCTTCGATTCTTCAACTAACTCTCTTGCACGATTTATGTCTATTGGAAAAAGAGAGATATTTTTATCTAGTATTAGCTCCGCTAAAGAACCTCCTGCACCAAATAGAAGGACGTGACCGAATGTCTTATCTTTTTTTACTCCAACTATCATCTCAACTCCACCCGACACTTCTTTTTGAATCTGAAAAGATATACTTCCTGTAATTGATTTCTCCAAATCCTTTTTTCTCTTTTCTAAAATATTCCACGAATCTTTAAGTTGTTTTTGGTCCCTAATTCCCAAAATTACCCCTCCAACATTCTTCTTATGCAATAATCCAGGTGAAGAAATTTTTAAAACAACGGGGTAACCGTACTCTTTTGCAAACTTTATTGCCTCGCTTATGCTCTTAACGCCCAATGTCCTGGGCGTATTGATTCCAAATGTAGATACAACCTCATCGGCCTCCACATTACCAAGAGTAAATTGATTGTTTTTAATAGCATTCCTAATAATTTCACTAGATTTTTCAGGCATTAAATTAAAATTTAATACTTGATTTATATCGACTAATCTTTTTAAGTTCTTTTCTTGTTGTTTTTTAAACTTCCACAGCATTCCTATAGAGTAAATAGCTCTTTCTGGAAACCTAAAATTAGGAATTTCCATCTTATTTAAAATCTTTTCTCCTTCACTAATTAAACTTCCTCCTATAAATGAACAAAAGACTGGTTTATTGTATTTTTTTGAAATCTTACCAATTAATTCTGCAGTTTTTTCTATTTGAGTCATAACTTGAGGAGTTAAAATGACAATCAAAGAATCGCACTTATTGTTTTGCAAAACTATTTCGATAGCATTTACATATCTATCCGCTAGAGCGTCTCCTAAAACATCTACTGGATTGACTATGCTTGAAGATCTAGGGAGAACTTCCGAAAGCTTCTTTTTTGTAACTTCATCAAATTCGACCATTTCCAAACCTTCCTCAACTACCCTGTCTGCACTTATTACTGCGGGGCCACCTGCGTTGGAAATAACTGCTACCTTAGGACCTTTGGGAATAATTCCCCAAGAAAATGCTTTGGAAAGATCAAAAAAATCCTCTAAAGTGTTGCATCTAATAATTCCTAATTGATCAAAAACAGCATCTAAAACATCATCGTCTCCTGCTATAGCTCCTGTGTGAGATTGCATAGCACTTGCTGCTGCAGATGTTTTTCCAGGTTTGAGAATAAAAATTGGATCTTTCTTAATAATTTTCCTTGTAACATCTATAAACCTATCCCCATCTTCAACAGACTCTAGATACAAACCTATTGGCTTAATCTTATTATTGCTATCATTCTTATCAACATCTCCCTTACTTGTACCCTCTTCTACCAATGACGTAATAGTATTGTTATTTTCATCATAGAAGTATTCAAGAATATCGCATTCGTTGAGAATAGTTTTATTTCCTAAAGTTACAAATTTATTAAAACCTAAGCTTACAGATTGACACCAATCAAACAAGCTAGTTGCTATGGCTCCTGATTGCAAAACAAAATTAGTGTTTCCAATCTGAGGACTTGCCTTTCCGAAAGTTGCATTTATATGTAAGTTATTATTAACAAAACCTAAGCAATTGGGTCCCAAAAGATTAATTTCGTATTTTTCAGCAATGCCTTTTAATTTTTGTTCTAAAATTATTCCCTCTGATCCTATTTCCTTAAATCCAGCTGACAACACAACAACATTTTTTACTTTCTTCTCTCCAACCTCTACCAATACATCCAAAAGAGTTTGTGATGGAATTGATATTATGGCTAAGTCTGGAGTTTGCGGTAAATCTTTAACGTTTTTATAACACTTTAACCCACTTACTTTATCTGCGTTTGGATTAACTGGGTAAATGTCACCCTTAAAGCCACCTTTAATGATATTCTTAAGTACAATGGCTCCAACCTTATTAGGAGACCTAGAAGCTCCTATTACAGCAATAAATTTTGGTGAAAACATCAAGGATAAATTTTTTATCACGTTGGGCATTAAGTTAGTCTATTATTTATTTGTTTACTTGTAAATCTTTGCGCTTTCAAGTATATCCGATGCTGTCTGCTTGTATCCTAAGTCTCCCGGATCAACAGTCATATTATTTATCTCTAAGTAATTATTATTCCCAACACCCAAATAAATATATTGGCCTTTTTCATCACTAAATACAAAACCACTCACCAGATCCACTACTATCTCACTAATCTTTGATACAGAATCTCCATACAAGTCTACAAATATTCTCCTATTTTCCTCGACAATATCTATTAGATCTTTCCCCTCTAAAGGTGTGAGCTTAAAATACAAGCTAATACCATCATAGAACTCTGTTTCCGTTTTTTGTGTTGGTCCAAGAAAAAAAATGCCAATAGAACCATCCTGCTGTTCTTCAGGTTCTAGATAATCTGGATGTTTAATGCTAAACCCAATATCCTTGTTTTCATAAAAAACCCAAACATCCTTTTGATTGTTATCATTTAAATTCTGAGGTGTATCGTCCTGAGTATCTTGATCAATGTCTTCAACCATTTTATTAACCTCAATAACATTGGGTTTTCTTCTTAACTGCTGAACCACGGCTAAAGAGATTATAGAGAAAGATAATATTAAAAATACAATAAACACTTTTTTAATCACAAACCCATTATACAGCTAATAATTTTAGAAACCCTCTAAAAACTAATATAAACGTAGTATTATATTAAATATATGAAATATAAGAATATATTAATGCTTCTATTATTTATATTTGTGTGCCAATCTGCTGGATTAATAGGGTCCTTATTTACTTTTCCTGCAATCGGTTCCTGGTATGCTGGGTTAATAAAACCATCCTTTAGCCCACCTAATTGGTTATTTGGCCCTGCTTGGACAACTCTCTATACGTTAATGGGAATAGCAATTTTTCTAATCTGGTTATCTCCAAAGGAAAATAAGGGAAGAGACAAGTCGTTTGTTCTATTCTTTACACAACTAATTTTAAATACTCTTTGGTCTATAATCTTCTTTGGATTGAAAAACCCACTTCTTGCTTTCGTTGAAATAATATTATTATGGGTACTTATTCTTTTAACGACACTTCAATTCTACAAAGTAAACAGATCAGCATCTTTTCTTATGATTCCATATATTCTGTGGGTTTCTTTTGCCTCTGTTCTTAACTTATTTGTATTTCTTCTTAACTAAAAGATATAGAGAAGGAGTAGTGGTTAGTAGGAAGTAGAAAATTGGAAGCAGGTAAAATACGAAAATACCAAACCTATGCGCTTTAAATCAGGTTAATGAATTTCTGATCTTTTCTCTTTTATAAAGTTTCTCCAACCCTCAATGGTAGCTACAAAGCTTGAGAATGGGAAATCTATCAAGGCAATAAAAAAGACACTAACTATGTTGTACTCTTTCCATTTCTTTGAAAACCAACCACCCATCTTAGCTAAGGGAATAGAGAAAAAATCCAATATAAATTCAACAATATTAGCTTTCTCAATAATAGTAAGTTCTTTAGACCTCTGTCTTATAACCATAGCAGAAAAAACTATCATGGCAACATTTATAGTATTAATGTATAAAGATGTCCAAGGAACGTCCGCTATTTTAAAAATCCAATAAATAAAATACATAGATGCTAATCCGCCAGCTATATATATTAAAGCAAAGATAAAACTCACTATCTTTCTAATCTTTTTATTTAATCTAATTTCATAAACATCGATTTCATTTACTTTATATACTATTTTTAAAACCTCTTCCTTAACTACGTCTATATTGTTTCCAGATGGTGGTCTTATCATCCAAACCAATATAAACATCAGTGCCGTGGGAATTGCGATATCAGCTAAAATTGCAATAGGACTGAAGTATCCTCTTACAAACTTGGCTACAGGTATTTCAAATATTAAAAGGCTCGCCCCTCCTGCAACAAATATGGACAGGGTAGAGAATATAGCTAGTTTTAATAATCTTGATTTTAAGGTAGTAAGTCTTTCATTGTATGAGGTTTCTACGAGAGACAAAAGTGTCGCAGAATCAAAAACTTTCTCATCAATTGTTTTAATATCTTTTTCTAACTTTTCTAAAGAGTCCCAAATCATAAGATAAGCGGCATCGTATTTCTCTGCTATTCTGTAAAACTCTGCACTTTTTTTATAACTTAAGTCTTCCTCGACTCCTTGCCAAATATCTAAAGCTTTTTCAGTAAATACCGATGTAAAATCATCGGATATAAAAAAATCGGGATACTTATATTTCAAAATATGATAGCTTATTATTGGAGCGTCCAGATTAAATAAAGTTCTGTGAACTGATATATATGACTGTAAATATTTGACATCATCAGGTATTCCACCATCTGGTACAAATTTAATTCTTTGATACAAGCACTCAGTCATCAGATCAAGAAGAGCACGTTCCTTTAAAGGTGGGGACAACACCTCCTCTATCTCACAAGCAGCTGTTTCAATTACCCAGTTATAAAAATTTATCTTCTTCTTTATACTTGCCTTTACCTCCCTTTTAGATTTATTTCCATCATCACCATTTTTAATAGTTGCGTTGCTTAATACATATAGATACCTTTCTAACACTTTCTGTATCTCAAATATTTTCTCTTTTGCAATCTTTCCATTTGGAAAATAACCACTTCTAACTAGCTCTAACACAAAAGGCTCTGCTGCTTCTTTAGGATCAACATCGTGAAGAATACTAATGCCATATATCTTTGAAACAAATCTTCTTTTTAACATTCTTTCTATAGCTGTTCTTCTTATCAAATGAGCCTCTTTCCAATCTACGACTCTTCTAATCACTTCATAAAATTTAGCTACTTTTGAAGCAATTTCATCAACAACTATTGGATTAGTCGATTTCCTATTCTCTTCCACAACAGCTTCTTTAAATTTCTTCAAATATTTTTTAAAGGGCTCAGATAATCCACCATCTCTATTATTTTTATCTTCGTATTTTTCTTCATTTTGTTTTTCTTTTACGTCTAACTTGTCTTCAATTTCCAAGAATCCTGGTTTCCAAACATTTTCCTTCTCCCAATCTTCTGGTTTTATCTCATAAGAATCATCCTCAGGAAGTAATTCTTCAACAACAGGTTTGTAACTTTCATGATTTGTGTACTCTGTAAATTTTATATTGTTATCTGTACTAACAGATCTATTAGAATAGGTGTCTTCCTCAATATTCATATCTCTATGTGAATCATTTTGAATATTTTTATGAATATCCTGCGAGGACTTATTTGATTTTTTATTTAAATATATTGTTCCTTCCATGTTATAGGGTAGTTATATCTCTTGCTGTTTATTTGAATAACAACAAAAATATGGATTAGATCCACCCACTACTCCAGGTATTATAGCGTTTTTACTGTCTTTTTTCCAATTGAGATTGTTGCTTCTAGTAAAACCTCTAAATTAAACTCGCACGTAAAAGGGTTAAAATAAAATACTACAGGTAGTCTCTTAATCT
>CAZADQ010000026.1:0-6749 GCA_964483965.1 uncultured Candidatus Saccharibacteria bacterium | reverse complement strand
GCACACAAACTTTTATCTGATGGAGCTTTTTTAGCCTGACCATATGTAGGAGATGGAATATATATTACAGGTACAGGTTCTTGTGGTATCTTCCCACCAGGTATAACAAGCTCTGTGCCTAAAGAGAGTTTAGATGTGTCTAAAATATAATTAAAGTCAGCAATTGCTTGAGCTGGGACATCATACTCTTTTGCTATTGAATTTAGAGTGTCACCACTTTCAACCTTATGAATAAGACCTGATACTGGAGGAACTGTAATCTCCTGGCCTACACTTAAAATAGCCGAATCTTTCAATCCATTTATATAGGTCAATGCGTCAACTGATACTTTAAATTGATTTCCAATTGTATATAGAGAGTCACCTTGTTGAACTATATAAATAAAGGACGTATTTCTCTTCCTTTCTTCTGGAAGAGTAGTAAGAGCAATTTCTTTTTTAGGAATTACTCCCGTTGTATTTTTTAAATAATCTGCGCTAACTGGTTTATAAACAACCAAAGGAGAGTTACTAAGAATCTCTCCAACAATAAAAACCAAAAAGGAAAATCCCATAACAAACCAAATTGCGATAGGTCTTCCTAGCCTACCTCGAGACCATATTAACTTCTTGGTTAGAAAGGATTTTATTTCAAGGGGTACTTTAGTTATAAAAATAATCACCTTAATAATAAGAAGTACAAACAGCTGAATTTTCTTAAAAATATAGGTTCCTAAAGATTGGAAAAAACCCAACCATAAAAATGCAAATTGTTCTATTTTATTACGCCCTAGCGGCCTAAATCCTTCAAAACTTAATTGAAAAAACCTTCTTGAAGAAGGGCGTTTAATTGTAAAGGCCATATTTGTTAATTATATCTTTATTTAAATAAATTATTCTCTTATCTATTGTCAAGATTTAGAATGCGGTAAATTCTACCAATACATAGATGATATATCAAATGAATGAAAGCAAGATTAAATAAGCAAACAACTATTTACTAACTATTTCTTTTATTTATGTTTGTCTTAGGCACCACCCTTGTTAAGGGTTTCAAGAAAGTCTTTATTGCTTTTTGTTTTCTTTAATTGATCTATGACAAGAGATGTAGCTTCTCTATCATCTAATAAGTCCACCATTCTTCGTAGTCTGTAAACTTTTTCTAACATATCTTTATCAATTAAGTCCTCCTCGTGCCTTGTACCACTAGATTTTATATCTATTGCAGGAAATATCCTTCTCTCAGCCAAAGATCTATCTAATCTTAGCTCCATATTTCCAGTACCCTTAAATTCTTCAAAAATAACATCGTCCATTCTAGATCCTGTGTCAACAAGGGCCGTAGCAATTATTGTTAAGCTACCACTACCTTCCAGGTTTCTAGCAGCTCCAAAGAAATGTTTTGCAGGGTATAATGCAGCGGGATCAAATCCTCCAGTCAATGTTCTACCAGATGGAGGTGCTACCATATTATAAGCTCTAGCAAGCCTTGTTATTGAATCCATTAATATAACTACATCTTTTCCAGTCTCGGCAAGCCTTTTTGCTTTTTCAAGACATAGTTCTGATATTGAAGTTTGTTCTTCAGCTTTTTCATCAAAGTTACTTGCAAAAACCTCGCCTTTTACACTTCTTGCAAAGTGAGTGACTTCCTCAGGTCTCTCGCCTATCAATGCAACTAATAGAATGATATCCGGATAGTTTGTGGTTATACCGTTAGCAATATCCAAAAGAAGAAAGGTCTTACCTGCTTTTGGAGGGGCTACAAGCATTGCTCTTTGGCCTCTTCCAATTGGAGATACTAAGTCTATTAGTCTTGTTGCTAAAACGTCAGATTTAGTCTCTAGTTTCATCCACTCATCTGGAAATATTGGTGTAAGTTTTGCAAATGATGGTCTTTTTCTTGCCTTCTCGGGATCTTCTCCACCAACTGTTTCTATCTTTAACAATGATAAATATCTTTCATTTTCCTTAGGTGGTCTAGCCAAACCGGTAATGGTATCACCCATTCTCAGGTTAAATCTTTTTATTTGAGAATGACTAATATAAACATCCTTAGGCAACTCTTCTTCACTTCTATCACTCTGCCTAATAACTCCGTAATCAGTTAAAATCTCAAGAATACCGGATATTTTTACCGTATCTCCACTATAGTTATATCCTCCACCACTACCATAGTTATTACTCTGGTTACTACTCTGGTTGTTACTTTGGCTGTTTCTGTAACCATTTCTATCACTTGTCCCACCTCTTCTTTTGTTATCGTATTTATCATTAGATTCTGAAACTTCCTTAGAGTAAAAATTATCCTGAACATTTGGTTCAACAACTTTATCTTCTAATTCAGAAATACTTTCAGCAACAGCTTCCAAATCTACTTTGGGTAAAGCTTCAGACTTAGCAACGTCATTTAATTTTTTATCTTCTTTATCTTGGATATCTTCTTTTTTCTTTTTTATAGGCATATTTAATTTGCGTAATTACATTACGCTTGTAAGTTTATACATTAGGAAATTAGAGATTTTTGCATTCTTTTGGAAAATTTCTTTGGTCTTTAAAAAACTTGCGAAGTTTCCAACTTCACATCTAAAATAATAAACTAAAAAAATGAAATCATCAAGTCTTCCTAGAGAGCCACTGCCCCGAGCTACCTCCCAACTTCAGGTCTCATCCTTAATGGATAAGCTCTGCATTAACTACCAAACGCTTGCTGTAATTTTCCTCCCCTGCTATCCAAACACCTCCGCAAGTTATCAGAGTCATTACAGATTTATCTTCTTCAAAAGGTTGAAAAACTTTAGATCTTTCCGGATCATCAATTCCTATAAAATATATATTAACTACCTTATAGTTATTAATCTTCCCGTAGCTATCAACCACCGTTACTTTATCATCTAGTTTTATGTTTTTCAACTTCCAAAAAGCAGCTGGCCCTCCATTATTATTATCGTAGTGAGCGTTAATTAAAAGATTTCCTATCTCCGATGGTTTAGCACTTTTTTTATACCACCCTGCAACATTCCAATCTTCGGGTGACTCCAAATAGCCATTTTCATCAACACTTACTGCTACTATCTCTACTGAGATTCCTAATGAGTCTATAAGTATTTTTTCAGGCAATCCGTAAATAGGTTTTAAAGCTTCTTTGAAAACTGATTCCTTTTCTGCAGATATAACCTCTTCATTTTTTTGTGACCTATTTATCTTACTTAGAATCTTATCTATTTTATCTCCTGTCAAATAATCAGAATAAAAGGAATACAAGAATAAAACTAATGATGCTAATGAAATCATTGTTAGGAAAATTATTCTCTTTATATTTATTGATTTAGATGAATCTTTCATGAGATAATATTTAGGCGGGAAACAGAATGGTCGCGTAAGGACAAGCCAAACCCAACCATTCTGTCCCCCGCTTAAAAGCGGGTAAAAGCTACCCCTGCGTTAAAGCAGGGGTAGAATTTTTTACCTAACTAATTAATTAAATTACTTTGTTAAAGACTTTCTCTTAGTTATTAAACCGGCAGTTAAAAGTCCTAAACCAGCTAATGCTAGGTTAGAAAATGCTCCAGTCTTAGGAAGTTCAGAAGGCTCTATGTTACCGTAACAAACGGTAGCTGTATCTGAACCTTCAAAATCACCATCCCATCTAAGTTCGGCCTTGTTAACAACACACTTCTCAAATTCAACGTCTCTATCGTACTCTTCTGATTCAACTCTTGCTTTGATGGTAAATTTCTTTTCTTCACCAGGCTCAAAGTCATTCCAATATTCGGTTAAACCTGAACCACCTACTCTAAACATTTCATCAGGTAAGAAATCTTCCATCTTCATATCATCTGTTGCATCAGCAGGGCTATCGCTTTTATTTCTTATTTTGATTCTAAACTCAACCACTTCTCCTTCTTTTACGTCAGTAACTTTATCTTTCCATTCTGTATCACCTTGAATTCTAACTTCTTTGGTAATCTTAAATCTTGTATTACACTCATCGCAATCCTCACCGTACTGATCAGCATATACTGATTTAGTAGATAAGGTTAAAAGCAATGAAACACAAGCAAAGATTCCTATTAACTTTATTTTACTTTTATTCATTTTTTATATTACCTACTTAC
Organism: uncultured Candidatus Saccharibacteria bacterium; assembly: GCA_964483965.1. GTDB lineage: Bacteria > Patescibacteriota > WWE3 > UBA101185 > UBA10185 > JAAZNV01. The sequence continues at coordinate 2,652 of CAZADQ010000026.1, read as the reverse complement.
CAAATAGCATCATTGTTCATATATTTACACAAATATAGAACATAAAACTATCAGGTTGTACGGCAGGAAATTAGTACTCTATAAAACTAAAGTTAGCTGTTAACTAACTCTATGAAGGAAGTATACCCCATAAATCAGCTTTTGTCAATACTATGGGGCTTGATGTCGATATCACTCTTTTCCGATAGACTTAGTACCTTTTTTTCCTTGTAATAGAAGCCAAAAACTATAACGAGTACTAAAAACGCAAATCCTAAGTACTCAAAATATTGTGGCCAAAAGACAGCTTTCGTATTGCTAGGGATATCTCCATCGAATACCCACCCATTAGACCAATTATTCACTTTTATATGTTCAGAATTGCATATTGTAATACCACATAATAAAACCCATCCAGAATCGTAAGCTTCGTTTAATACGTAAATATTTTTATTACCTGCAATTGTTAAATCATTGCTTTTCACGCTTTTTACCAAATCATAGGATATTGGAATTAGACTCACATATTGAATTTCATTTCTGCTCAGAGTGTTCCCAAACACGTAATTAGAAACATTCACTGTGTATCCAATCCCCTTTCCCATAGGAGGGATTATATAGAAGTATGAATTCTCGAACTTATCTGTTGGAAGAGAAACATCTAAATCGCAACGCTTAGAGTATTCATTTGTTACACATATCCTTAAAGGAACCCCTTCAAAGTAGTTCGCTCTCACTTCAAGAACATAACCAGTATCGTGATTAGCTAGAGGAAAATCATACGAATCGCATAGAGACCCCTCCGATGATTTAAATACTAACCCTTTATCAGACTTAATAAAATTGGAATCATCAGTTTCCCTTCCCTTTTCACAGCTTCTACGATTACCAAAAATTTCCTCTGGCTCAAGAGTAAACTGATCAATTTTGTTAAACACTAGTAAATCACTGACCTTTAAGGCTTGCGTTGTATTTAGATCAATAAGACCAGAGTATATTAAATCTGTCTCATATAAACTCACGTCTCTATATATTTTCTTCAATTCTATGTCTGAGTTTCTAGCGTCAGTGAAAAACCTTAAATCATATTTTTTGCTATCACCATTGATGGTAGATGCAAAGTACCCATCCTTTATGAATTTATCAATGCAAAGACCAGAGGAATTATCAAGCATACAAAAATCTGTAGCTTTTGAATAGCTATTTGATTTGAACTCTACCAAAACAACGTCTGATGTATTTTTTATACCGACATTTAGCAAAGATACGGTTACACAAGCTACAGTATCTCTAGCAGAAATCTCAAAACCTGAATCAACACGAGAAAAAGAGTAGGAAGAATTTTTTCCTTCCTCCAGTGGATCACAACTCTCTAAATTTGAGTATAAAAAGTTACCGATATCCTTTTTCTCCCCTATTCTATAAATACTAATCAAAGGCTTTTCTTTTAATGAAACAATGGAGCTTCCTAAAAATCCATCTTCTTTCGCTTGTTTAAGATCAAATACATCGTTATTAATTTTAAGTATAGCTGCCTCTTCTCCAGGAACCTCTATCCTCCCTATCTGATACGTATCAAACAATATCTCAATGTAACTACCACTTTCACTTTGCTTTAAATATAACTTTGCTGGGATTTTATCTACATTGGAAATATCACTCGATATACCAGGAAGTTTAAAGTAGATTGAGTTATCATCCGAATAAATTAGGTTACTATTAATATTTTCATCTAATGTGTTAAAACCAACAAACTGGTAGTGAATATTATCCCCACTAACGTAATCGCCGTATTCTGCATAAATTGGATCGAAATACTCCTTAAACAACGTGTTATTAACAGTGAAATAGGAGTTAATAGTTTCAATTCTATTGTAATTTTTAAGTGGTGTGTACTTATAAACCCACAGCCCATTTCCAAAATCCTTGTCAAGAAACATGCCGGGTGTGTTTGCTAAAAGTGCTTTTATTTGATCGTAAAACAATACTTTCCCGTCCATGCCGGGGGCAACAACACTTTCATCTAAAAGTAACCACCTAATCTTGTATTTCTCCAACGTCTTTATCAATAAATCAGGATTCTCTGAATACACAGCAGTAGATAACTCTCTATATGGCTGCTCATTTGCAATATTCCAACGGTCAAATTCCCTATCAATTAACGGCTGTTTTATGCCAAACCAAAGGAACCCAGCTCCCTGATACCCAGTACCTCTATCATTCCATGAGTATGTCACCCATCCCCAAAAAGAATGGATAGGAAGATCTACAACCCTACCATACTCTTCTTGACCTTCAAAATATTTAAACATTTCAAAATACCTGTCTGGAATATTTACACGCATTGCAGGGTTTAGTAGGTAGCCCCTAAATGCAGGTATCGAAAAATAAACAATACCAGACGAGAACAGCAATAGGAAAATCACTACTAAAAACTTTTTGCTTTTAATTAACAAATCCGATACATATACTACAAAGTAACCAAAAAACACGGCGTAACCTAGCATCAAAATGATTGAAAACTTTGTAAATGGAAATCTAAATAGTTCCTTAAAGAGAGGAATGTGATTTTGAAAAAACTTAAATATAAAACCAAACGGTGGGTTTACATTTAGTATAAAAAATATTCCAACAAAGGAAACTACCGCCCAAACAAATGAATACTTATCCTTT
>CAZADQ010000025.1:0-7258 GCA_964483965.1 uncultured Candidatus Saccharibacteria bacterium | reverse complement strand
AAAATCCCATCGTTGTATACCAAAGTGTAAACTTCTTCATAATTATTTTTTGTCCAACCATAAGTACTTGGTGAAACACCAGTTCCATCTCCTCCAATTTTGGACCACGAAGTACCATTCCATTTCCAAACCTCAGCGTCTCCTTCATCGTATGTAGAACCAATGGGTGACCCTAAACCAACATAAACATCAGATCCGCTTCCTATGGCTATTGAGGAAACGGAGGCTTGGCCGTTCATATCCCAACTTCCAGCGATAACAGCATCTCCTAAAACATTTCCTCCAGCAACCTGAGACCACGTAGTTGCTGTGGAAGGCGTAAGTTCATAAACTAATTTTCCAGATTCGTTATCAAAATAGACTTTGTAGTTTCCTTTATCTACAAGTCCCATCTTTGATGAGGGGTAACTTGAGGTATTAAAACCATCTTCAAGCTTAAACCAAGCCTCAATAGTATGTTCCCCAGAAACAGAAAGACTGCTTGAATCAGGAACTTCAACAAAGTCCTGAATACCATCAAAATCAAAGGCACCGTTAAAAAGATTTCCTGCCGAAGACCAACTTTCTGAAGTAACAGACCCTGTATTTGAGTATGAAGAAGAATCAGAAACCGAAGATCCCGATGTTTCATTTAAGTGATAAAGTCCCACAGTATCATCATCAGAGGCATACTCACGAACTTTTAGTCTTGCTGTGTTTGATGTAACTTCAATGTAGTTACTATCTGATAAAGCATAATCCCCTGAATTAGAAAAATCCCAAGTATATGGAGTTGAAGCTGCATACATTTTTCTATACACAAAAAACACACCTAAAATTAGAGATGAAGATATTGTTACTAAGAAAAATATTTTGTTAAAAATTACTGTCTTTCTTGTTGCAATAGTAAATTTTTTGTTTGTTTTATCCAATAAGTATTTATTAACTTTTTTAAATGGTGTTTCTATAACTGACTTTATATATAAAAACAGAGTACTTATTTTACGTTTGTAGTATCTAATATTTTTTGACATTTTTAACACTTTTACAACACAACAAACGCATGTCATAAGACACTCGTTTAGAATGTTATTCTCACTTAAAATTGTACCTTTAAATTAATAGGATGTTAAGTAACTTTTAATTGGAACTAAAGTATTTTAAATATCAAATATATATGGAGAAAACTGATTATTTTTATCTCCTTTAATTTTTTACTTTTTTCCTCCAGATATAAATTTTTTTGGAAAAGTAGATAAAATTTGACTGAAATATATGTTTAACCTATAATGCGATTCTATACCAAATAGAAAAAGGAGAAGATATGAGTACAAATAATAATTGGGTTGAAGGTAGCCCTCCGAAGGGTGATGATCAGAAAACCTACAGAATGAGTTATAGACAAGATGGGGGACCAGTACATAAAGGTTTATTTGTCTGGAATGAAATAGAAAAAACTTGGATAGAGGTTGTGTCAGGCCCTGACGGCATAGCCCTCTACGAAGAGGATGGTTTTGAGGTGTTAAGTTGGAAAAATATTTAATATAAACCAACAAGATTTTGAGCCGCCGTTACGGTAATTTTCCTTACGGTTTTTTATTCCACAAAAACTAAACCTTAAGCTATAATCCCAGCAACATCTAAAAACAAAAGGAAAGGGAGATGAAAATGGGAAAGATCTTAGAACAATGGCTAAAGAAAAGTCCATGTAAAGGGTGCTTGTGCTTAGATGAAGATACAATACCTGTTTTGGGGGTTGGTGCAAAAGTTAACTACTGCGAAATAGTTACAGATATAGATAAATTCTTTAAACGGTTTTATGGTGAAAAAAAGGCAAATGGAGAACATAAATTCTTAAATTGCCCACATAAAAACTATATCCTTTAATAATAATTTAAACCGCACCAATTAAAAGATGCGGTTTATCTTTTTCAGTTATAAACACCAGCTACTTTACAATTCGAACTGAGTTTGTTGAATAGAATTATATATCCTGTAGGATTTGACACCGCGATACCCTAATAGTAGAATCCAAAATAATTTCAAATAAAAAGGAGAAAATATAAGTAACTTTAAGAATTTTGAGAAGGATAACCCACCTAAAATAGAAAACCGAGGAAAGGAAAAAATGAAGAATAAGAGAGAGGTTGAAAACATGATAAAAAGGTTAAACCTATTAAGAAACCATCCTTACTGGTGGGGCGGATCATCCGACTCGTCAGTTATAAATGCGATGATAAAGATTCTTAATTGGGTAATCGGAGAAGAAAAAGAAAATAACCTACCATTTATGGATACAATAAAACAGATGGAAAATGGTACCTATACACCTTCTGATACGTAAACTAATACCAAGGCAGTTCTTACTTAAAGTGTTTAACACAATAAGCATTGACTGCCTTTATCTTTTTGAAAGTAATTAACAATTAAAGTAAATTTATATTTTTTAAAAACAACATATTAAAGATAAGAAAATAAGGTAAGTGTTATATATTCTTCATTATTTGATTGTTAGTCCTATATACCCTATAATACAGGAAAAATAGAAAAGGAGAGACAAAATGAATGTAAAGACTGATAAAGAGGACGCAACTTTAGTATACTCTGTAGATACTATCAGAGAAAATCTTCCAAAAGGATATAGATTACACACGTACTTAGGAGACTTAGACGGACCCATAGGTTTGTTTCCTGATAGAGTAGTTGTGCAGTCGAAGATTTATAAAACTAAAAGAATTTTTGGTTTTATTCCGTTCAAAAGGCGTCAATGGGTTAATATTGGTGAATTTTCTCCCTCAATTATTGGACTAACAATAGTACCAATATTTGTAGTATATAGGAAGTTTGAAAAAAACATACCTGTATTATCAAAGATATTTGAAAATACTCAATTTAAGATAGTTCTTCAAAATAGCTAAGAGGATAAATTGAGTATCGGTAAAATTATAAAGATAAATAAAATCCCCTAACTTATAAAACAAGTGGGGGATTTTTATATTTATGCTGATTTTATGAAAAAAGATAAACCTAGGAATTAATAGTACTGTAGGGTAAATATGCTTTCTAATAAAAATCTAGAATTACTTCTTCTTAACCAAAGGTTTTTTCTTAATGACTTTTGTACTTTTCTCATCAACTATCTTAACTTCCTTTTTTGGTTTCTCTGTCTCTTTCTTCTCTTCTTTCAAAGGAAGTGCTGTAAGTAATTCCAATATTCGATCTATTTTCAAATTAATTGCGTCTAGCTGGTCATTACGTTGAGGTCTTGAATCAGGTCTTCTTTCAAAATTAGATCTTCTAGGACCTTCGTCTCTTCGTCTATCTCTATCTTGAAAATTTCTTGGAGAGGTAGGTCTATCTTCCCTCTTCTCAAAACAATCGCTGCAATAAACAGGTTTTCCACTTGTTGGCTCAAAAGGAACCTCGCATTCTTTTCCACACTCGTCACAAACAGCTTTGTGCATTTCTCTTCTTCCTCCCCCACTTCTATCACCAAAACCTCTACCTCTAAAGTCTCTTCGACCGAAATCTCTTCTTGAATCTGAATTGTCGTCCCTATTAAATCTTCCCATATAGAGACATCCTAACACACTATTTAGATAATAACTATAATATATATAATCTTTAGAGGTTCGTATCAAAAATAAGATATAATTTAATTACAGAAATAAATATTTCTGATTCTAAACAGTAGATATTTTATTAAATTTAGGAGGAATATTATGAATAAAACGGATAAATTGATTAAAGAAATAGATAAGTACGTAAAAAAAACACCCCCACTTCCAGAAAACATAAAAGAATTAGTGGTACAGCTCGCACCTTGGTTAGCAGTTATATCAGTAGTATTTTTACTTCCTGCTCTCTTTACCTTTTTCGGAATAGGTACATACTTTGGTTATTACGGGTTTAGAGGATATGGTGTCGTTCACTGGGGAATGAGATACACTATTATGATTGTATTTTTCATAGCCAATCTTGTTCTAAGAGGTCTCTCTATTTCAGGATTATTTGATAGGTCAATTAAAGGTTGGAATTATCTTTTTTATTCGATTCTACTTTATTTCGTCTATTCGATATTTAACTTTGACATTGTTGGAGGAATCATTACTACACTAATTTCCTTATACCTAGCATTTCAGGTTAAAAGTTACTATAAATAATAACATTAGAGTAAGAAAACAAAACTATATGAACCTTCAGAAATACGATCTCTTAATAAAGATAGATAGAATGGCGGCCTGGGTATTATTATTCTCGATATTAATTTATTTATTTACCGGATATGGAATGACTAAAGGGATAGTTGACAGCAGCGTAGCTTCTTTATTACACAAAGATATACTACCGCTCATAACTTTTGTATCGTTTTCTGCTCACACCTTTTTAGCAATAAGAATATTTCTACTTAGAAACAGATGGTGGAATATTGTATCTAAATTATTACTTTCTTTAACTTATATTTTTTTGTTTTCATCTCTTTTCTACCTTGAGGTATTTTACAATGCAAATAAAATTTCTAATTCAAAAACAACTTTAGAGATAACTAAAATTGAAGATCAAAATAAAGATTCTTCTAAGTATTTAGTTGACGTAAAAGAAATAGAATCAAAATCAGTAGAAAATGTATTTACTTTATCAGAATTAGCCAAATACAATGGAAAAAACGGTAATCAAGCTTATGTAGCAGTCGATGGGGTTGTATACGATTTATCTACTATTTTTAAAAATGGAATACATTTTGAACATTTTGCAGGTGAGGAACTAACAAATGCCTTTTACAAAAAACACGCTAAATCAGAGATAATAAAATATCCCGTAGTTGGTGTCCTTCAAACTGAATAAAACATCCGAAAATAAGGGCTAAAAACTAATCAGGTATATTTTTTAAACAAGCTATTTATATCCTTAAGATTAGGAGTTTTTTCTACCAATGTTTCCTTTGATATCTGCTCTATCTGTGATTCATAAGATGGCTTTTCTACCTTATAAAAGATTCCAAGAGGAATTTTCTTTTCTCCAAATTCGAAAGCTTTGGAAAAGGCCTTTTCTCTATCTGTTGGGTCATAATCTTTTCCAAGATAGTAAGTATTCTCTTGATAAAATGAGTGGGAACAAGTTTTATTAAACGTTACACAAGGTTGAAGAATATCAATTACAGAAACTCCTCTATGGTTATTTGCTTCGATTATTAATTCTGTCAACTTAGGTATATTTCCTGCGTATTCTCTAGCAACGAATGTAGCTCCAGATGCTATCGCTACAGCCAAAGGATACAACGGCTCGTCTGGATTTCCGTAAGGCGTAGATTTTGTCTTAACTCCTTTTTGCGTAACAGGTGACGTCTGGCCAGATGTTAATGCGTACATAGAATTATCATGAAGAAGTATTGTAATGTCATGGTTTCTCCTACAAACATGTATAAAGTGGTTTCCACCCTCTGCTAAACAATCTCCATCTCCCGTATGGACAAAAACATTTAATTTATTGTTTGCAATTTTAATTCCTGTAGCAACTGGAATAGCCCTCCCATGCAAACTTTCAAAAGAAGTTAATTTCAAAAAATTCAAAATATGTCCATGACAACCTATCCCCGCAACTATTGCAGTGTTTGTATTGTCCCAACCTTCCTTGACAGCAGCTTCTTTAAAAGCAGTCCATATACTTAGATTCCCACATCCTGGGCACCAGTTAGGAGAATAAGGGGTTTTCAAATCATCTAAAGTCATATTCTTTTTGCCCCTTCTATTAAACTAAGTTTTTCAACAATTTCTTCTGTGTAAATAATTCTCCCATCATATTTTAGAAATTTATCTTTAATATCAATTCCTGTTTTTTCTTTAATCAATTCAGATAGTTGACCTGAATAATTGCTCTCAATATCAAGAATATGTTTAGATTTAGATAATATTTTTTTAAGTTCCTCTGAAGGAAAAGGGCTCATCCATGTAACGTGAACATAGTTAATATTTGAAAAGCTCTTAATAGCTTCCAGTATGCTTCCCTTATTACTTCCCCAAGAAACTACTGTAATATCAGCTTTCTCAGGGCCGAATATTAAAGGCTTAGGCATATCTTGTTCTTCACAAGTAATAAGCTTTTGCATTCTTTTTTGCATCATCTTGTTTCTAATATCTATTTCTTCAGTAGAATATCCAATCTCGTCATGCTCATCAGAATTAGCTAAAAAATAGTTACCTGAGCCAGGAATACTTCTTAAAGATATCCCATCAGATTCATATTTGTATCTCATATATCCATCAATCTTTTCTTTTGAAAACTTTCCCCGATCAATAATATTTTCACTTAAATCTGGAAATGGAACTGTTCTATCATTTTCACAAATGTTTTTATCCAGTAAAACTATAACTGGGGTTTGATATTTATCAGCCAAATAAAAAGCCTGACTTGTTAGATCAAACGATTCTTTTACATCTCCCGCTGCAAGAACAATTCTTGGAAAATCACCGTGATGTGCATGAAGAACAAACTGAAGATCCCCCTGCTCACTCCATGTTGGAAGACCTGTTGCTGGAGCCCCTCTCATGCCTTCGATGATAACCAACGGAGTCTCAGTTATTCCAGCTAAACCGTATCCCTCGGTCATAAGACAAAAACCCCCTCCAGATGTTGTTGTCATAGACCTTACGCCTGCATAAGATGCGCCTAAAGCCATATGTATAGCCGATATTTCGTCCTCTGGTTGCTTATAAACATATCCATATTTCTCTTGATTAGCAGCTAAAACATGAAGAATATTTGACACAGGAGACATAGGATAAATTGAAGCAAATTGCATACCTGAGGATATAGCTCCCAAAGCTGCAGCCTCATTTCCACTTAAAACAAGGTAAGGGTCCGGGGAGGTGAAATTATCAATTGGTTTTAAATAATCCTTTATTGAGTCCTTGTAATTTTTTAAAACGTAATCATATCCCAACTGAGCCGCTTTTTTATCTGACTCAACAATGCTCTCCCCTTTATCTCCCCATTCTTCTTCTATCAATTTCTTAAAAGTTTCTAAATTTCCTCCAAGCAAACCTATAACTGCAGATAATGCAACAATATTTATAAAAATCTCCTTCTCACCTGCTTCCTGAGCTAATCTTGACAAAGGAATGCCGTAAAGAAGAACTTCTTTTCCTAATTTAGAAAGATCGTATCCATCATCCGAATCAAAAACTACTCCTGAACCAGGCAAAAATTCTGAAAAATGCAAATCTATTGTATTTTGATCAAAAGCAACAAGCAAATCTGAGTTTTTTCTAGGAGCAGTTAC
>CAZADQ010000024.1:0-7508 GCA_964483965.1 uncultured Candidatus Saccharibacteria bacterium | reverse complement strand
AAAATAGGTGAAGGTTCGTTGGGTGATCGACAGTTTGCTAAAACCCGTCAATTGTAAGTACCTAAAAGGTGTGTTGAATCCAGACATCACACCTTTTTATTTTTATACCGTTTTTCGATTCCCATCCTTTAATATGTTATTTATATATTTTTATATGCAAGTGCTTTAGATATTTAGCTACTCTTTTGTTAGTGTAGAGATGTTTTGTGCAGATTTGCGTACGTCGATATTTAACGCTCCTTTTGTGTATTGCATTGCATCGCAAAAGGTATTTATATCTGGTGGCTTTATCCTATTTAATGCTGCGTTAAATTCCATATAGTACTTCTCTGGAGACATGTTGGAAAGTTTTGCTCTTTCTTCTAAATGTCTTTTTACTCTATTTGTCCGTTCTTCTGCCTTATTATGATCATAATCTAAAAATGCATACCAACCTCTTATTACGTCTCTAAAGTAATTATCAAAACGCGCTTGGTTCTGTTTCCCTTTCCAACCTTCTAGTGAATGTCCATCTAAAACTAATTTACTTAAAATTAGGTGTCTAACCCGTCTAGCTAAATTAACATTACCTGCAATATATTCATCTGGTGTAACTAATAAATCAAAATGTTTTTCAAATTCAAAAACAGCACTTTGTTGAACTGATCTTCTTTCAATTACATTTATATTTGGGTTTTTGACATCAATATGTGTAGTTGTATCTGGATTTGTTTGATACAAAATAAAGTCCCAATCAGATTTTTCTGTTGTTATCCAAATAGAGCTCCCTACAAGTACAGCGAAGCTATCCTCCAAGTTGTTTTCTTGTAGTAGCTTATTCATTTCATCTAAGCCATTTTTTCTATGTTCGATGGTTCTCTCATCCAGAAGGGGGTGTTGCCATATTTTAGTGACAAAGCTTTCTACTTCATCTAAAGCTTGTTTTTCTTTTATTTCTGAGTCAATAATATTTTCAATCATATTTTAATTATAACTCAGGATTTTGTAATTTAATTTATGCTTTTCAATTATTTTTTGTATATAAAAATGTTTTTTGTTTCACATTTTATATTTTTAAGCGCAAAAAAACCAACCTTTTGCTTCACAGCACTAGGTTGGTTTTAAGTTAGTAATCATTCCTTTCCATTATTACATCTATATTAAAAGCCACTTTTTTATCTAGATACGTTTCTCTATACTTCCTCCTGTCAAGATAATCACAGTTTATATTTTCTTCGTCTTCCTCTGGACACCACTTGAAAAAAACACTTCCTATAAAAGCAGATTTATAAAGGCTGTCTTTAAGGATTAGGTTTTGGTCAAAACCAGGATAACTGTAAACAATTCCAATTTTCTTACCTTCATCTATCTTTTCTTGAATAAAATTCTTCAGCGATTTCCAAGTTGTTTTGTCATAATTTATACATCCGCTTGATAGATTTAGATTAGGTTGTGGGATTGGCTTGTGTTCTATTACGTTTGCCTTAATAAGAAGGTCCTCTCTTAACAGCATGTCTTGATTTTCTACATCAGGAATGCGATGGACTGTAAAGGGGGAGTTAGCAATATCCGCAATTCTTTTGTCTGTAAAAAGCGGGGTGATTATTGCTGTATCTGTGCCTCCGTTTAGTCCACCAAAACCAGAAATATACTGAAAAGATTTTATTTCTCCTACAAGTTGAGGCGTCCAATTATGCTGGAACACACCCTCACCGTTTATGTAAATTCCGTAATCACTGTCATACACCTCTTTTGTTCTTTCTTTATAGAAATAGGAGCCTATTGTTGAGTTTGCTGGTAGCAACCTCCCTATTACAGCATAGTACTCATCATAACCTTGTGTTCTCTCTGCTACCCATACTAATTTATTATTTTTCCATTCTTGTGAGAAAACCGCTGTTGTGCCGTCAAATACGTTAACAGTCATTACCAGATCAAACTTATCAAAAATTTGCCCTGGTATAACTTTTCCAGTTTTATACCACAAACCGCCTTTGTTTATAATTTCCAGTGGATCGAACCAAGCTATAATGAGATTTTTTTGTGTATTTTCTCCCGTCTTATATGGTTTTGTCCCTATTTGGGAATAAAACCTCACTACTTCTTCGAAGGTTCGGTATGCTGCTTTCCTTCCAGCCGATATTTCTGCAAATATAGTTTGATCGGATAAGTTTTTTGCGAGTACTACTACATGATACCAAGTATTATACCCGTTGTGTCCGATTGGTGCTTGCATATACACAACACTGCCAACCGGTATTTCTTTCCTCATTTTCTGGTTAAGAAAATTTTCCAAAGTATCTGTTTTTAGATACTGTGGGTAGTTTCTTTCAACCCACTCAACTTGAAGTGTTGTCGAAGAAAAGGGAAATGGGTCAGGATGGTCCAAATATTTTCCTGGGCTATTAACAGGAAAACTTAGATGACTGAGATATGTTGAAGCAAAAGTGGAACAGCTTCTATATTCTCCCCATGAGTAAACGCCTTGCATATCTTTAATAGCTAAGTCTGTTGCTCTTGTGACTATTCTCTGTCTTATATCTTCCTCCTCTTCATTCAAGTAATCAGCATTAACCTTTTCTGTTCCCCAAAATGAAATCAGAAGAACAGTTAAAATTACTGTATAAAAGATCTTCTTTATCATTTAATCCTCCAGATATCTTAGTTGATTTTTCATCATTTCCTCGAGCGTTTTCCCTGATGGTCTTGCACTTATTCCTTCAGGATTTGGAGGAAATGATCTAGGTAAACACAAAGCTTGCTCGTCACCCTTTTCCACATACGCTAAATCTATTGGTTTAGTCCAGCCACCAAATCCTATGGTTATGCCTAATTTCTTCAATAAACTTTCGTAGGGAGAGCATGCTTCAAATGGCCAAGTAAGTGCGTATACTCTAAGTCCAAGATTATGGTAAATCTTTTCTTGAGAGGTTAAGAGGTCCCACTTTGTGTATTCTTCATTTACCAACGAGAAATCTACATGGTATTGACTGTGAGTGCCGAAAGTAAAAAACCCTGTTTTCACAGCAGTTCTAAAAAATTCCCAACACGCACTATCTTTGCATCTTCCATCCTCGTGTTCTTCTGGTTCCATAAACTGCGTCCATATATAGGATTGCATATGAGGTTTATATCCATATTCTTTTTCCAATTTAAGGAATTCTTCTGTGATTCTCGAAAAAGAATTTTGAGAGGAAAAACCAGAATCGGAAGTTAGTATTATTGATTTTTTAGGTAAATCTAACCATCCTTCTAAATATCCCTTTAGTTCATGAACGGTCACAAAATGAAAATCATTCTCCATTAAGTACACCATTTGATTATGAAAAGACTCTGGAGTCATAGCATACATTCCTTTTATCATGTTGTAGGAATCTCCATGAAATTCCAAAGCTGTTATACCGTTTGCTTTACCATATTTGCCAACACGTTCATGCATTTTTTTCCAATATACATCCGAGAGATAATACTCTTGTACTAAACCATAATCATCCATGATTTTTCTAATCTTTTCTCTTTGATCGCTATATACGGGTATTGCTGTTGCAGTTACGGAGGGGATATGTGTAGCTAGTGCTTCTGTTATTTCTTTAGTTTGAGTAAAAGATACTAAAGATTTTTCTGTATTTTGAAAGTTAGTAGTTACAACTTCTGTATTAGGTTCCCAAGTATTAATTTCAACCGTCTCTGTGTTTTGAACTTTAGAGTAACATGCTGTTACAACAAAAAGAAACAACAAAAAGATAACCCAAATGTACTTCATAATCGTCTCCTCACTAATATTATAGGTTTTCAAAGTACTTAGGAGTTATTATACCATAAAAATATTATGTTATAATAATAAGCGTTAACACTATATATTTAAATCTATCGTCGTGTATTAATTTAAAAGCACTTCTTTACTATAAGTGTATATTTAATACTAATAATATAAATTAAAACCCCCTAATCTATTAGATTTCGGGGGCTTTTAGCCTACTTAATGGTTACCTTTATTGGTAGTCCTAAAGTTCCTTCTTTTACACCGTATATAGTGTATCCATGTTCCTCCATCTTAACCAATTTATAGTACAGTAAAAAAGCTTTTTTGAGAATTTCCCAGGTTGTTAAAGACTCCTCCCTTCTCCTTCTTTTAATAAGAGTCCAAAATCCGAGGTCTCCTTTAGCTATACTTTGATCGAATAGGCTCATTTGTAACTCCCTTCTAGTACTTTTTTAGTTGCATTTTTAGTATTCTTTAAAACGCTTTCGGATTATATACTCGTATGTTTGATGTGGCAAGCTTAATGTTTTATAAGCTTTTATCTTTGTAAAACTCTTTAAACTATGGTATATAAACCTCGAACACATTAATTTACTGTAAAATAGAATAAATATGGAAGATAGTGTAACTCAAATTAAACAAAAATTAGACATAGTAGATGTAATTAACAGTTATGTAAGTTTGAAAAAATCAGGTAGGAATTACAAGTCAGTATGTCCTTTTCATTCAGAAAAAACCCCATCATTTATGGTTTCTCAAGAGCTTCAAATATATAAATGCTTTGGATGTGGCGCCGCAGGTGACATGTTTAACTTTATTGAGGCAATAGAAGGAGTGGACTTTCCTAGAGCTTTGGAGATATTAGCTGAAAGATCTGGTGTTAAGCTTATTAAATCAGAAGCTTATGATGAACAATCTCAAATAAAAAGAAAAATATATTCAATAAATGAATTAACTACAAAATTCTACCAATACATTCTTTTAAAGGAAAAAGCAGGAAAAGTAGCTTTAAAATACTTAGAAAAAGATAGAGGTTTGAGTGAAAAGACAATAAAAGATTTTAAGATTGGTTACGCCCCTAACACTTGGGAAACACTTCGTAAGTTTTTGCATTCCAAGGGATACAAAGACGAAGAAATGGTATCTGCTGGAGTTATCGTTAAGAGAAATGAGGGGGATGGTTTCATCGACAAGTTTAGAGGGAGGGTAGTTTTTCCTCTCATTGATGTTGGGGGGAAAGTTGTTGGTTTTACAGGAAGAACTATTTTTAACCACGATCCTAAGTATTTGAATACAAGCGACACCCCTGTATTTCACAAGTCCTTTTTTCTTTTCGGATTAGATAGAAGCAGGGTATCAATTAAAAAAGAAGGTGTTGTGTTTGTTGAGGGTCAGATGGATGCAATAAGTGCATTTCAGTCAGGAATAGGTAACATCGTTAGTATATCTGGTACCGCATTAACTGACAGCCAGCTTTCTATTTTGTCTAGATACACACAAGATATTACATTTTGCTTCGACTCTGATTTTGCAGGAATAGAAGCTTCCTACAGAGCTATAGAGATGGCGGAGAAAAGAAACTTTAATATAAAAATAGCGATACTACCGGATGAATATAAAGATTTAGATGATCTTGTTAGAGCAAATATATCAGAAGCTAAGAGGGTTTTAAAAAACTCAGTTCCTGTTTACGATTTTTTTATCGCAACTTCTCTTAAGAGAAATAATAAAGCAACTGCAATCGGTAAAAAAACCATAATGGAGGAGTTAGTTCCATTGTTTTCAAAAATATCTAATCAGGTGTTACTTGACCATTATGCTAAACAAATATCTTCTGAGTTAAATCTTTCTCTTGAAACAGTTTTCTCTATGTTAAAAAACGAAAATAAATACCAAGGTGGTAAGTATGATGAGATAGAGGAATTTGACCAGAAATTTCCTATTGAAAAGAGAGGGATTGAGGGATATTTTTTATCTCTTCTTTTTAAAATCCCTTTGGATTTAGCGAAAGAATACATTGGGAAGATTAAAAAAGAGGATTTTTTAAACGAAGAGTTGGGAGAGATATTTATCGAACTTTCTGATTACCTACAAGATAGAAAGACAGATATAAATATTAAATCTTTCTTAGGTAAGTTTGAGAGCGAGGATAGGAAGAAGATTGTTTCTGATTTATATCTTTGGAACTCAGAATTTATAGAAGTTATAGAAAAAGAAGAAAAAGAGCTTGTAAAGGAGCTTTCAAACATAGTTGAGAGGATAAAGAAAGACTCAACAAAGAGACAGTTGCAAATCCTATCGGATGAGATTAGAATGGCCGAAACAAAAAAGGAGGAAAAAGAGCTTGAGAAGCTTACTAAAAGATTTGAAAAGTTGTCAAAAAGCCTTATTTAGAGTATAAATCTCTTGTATTAATTTAATCCGTGTTATCTCATTTTTAAAATATGCCAAAAATAACAAAGAAGTTAATTTCTAAAAAACCATCTAAAAAAACAAAAGAGAAAAAAGTCATAAAAAAGACTAATAAGAAGGTTAAGAAGCCTGTTAAGGTTTTAGTTAAAAAAGCTAAAAGAAAAGATACGAGCAAAATTAAGGCAGTTAAAAAAAAGATTGAGAAAAAGTTAACTCAAAAACCTAAAAAAGAAAAAAATATACTAAAAGAAAAAGGTGTTAAAAAAGAGAAACTATCTTCTAAAAATAAAAATGTACTTCCTATGGATGAGGAAATTGTTGTTGAAACAGAGAAAGAGAAGAGAGTAAGAATAGACACACAGGACCTAGGTATAAAAAAACTTATTAAGAAAGGTAAAAAACAGGGGTATTTAACTTTAGATGATATTTTAACTTTATTTCCCCACGCTGAGGATGACATTGAAACACTGGATTTTCTTTACGAGAAGTTAATGGAAGCTGGAATTGATGTTTTTGATATCGAATCAGAAAGAGAAGCTGAGAAGTTAGCAAAGCTAGAAGAGATAGACCTAACAAAAATTAAACTTGATAAGACCACAACATCAGACCCAGTAAGGATGTATCTAAAGGAGATAGGTACATACAATCTTTTAACAAAAGATGAGGAGGTCGAGTTAGCAAAGAGAGTAGATAAGAATGATTTAGATGCAAAGACAAGGCTTGCTAGAGCTAATTTAAGACTTGTTGTTTCCATTGCAAAAAAATATATGGGTAGAGGTCTGCAATTTTTAGATCTTATTCAAGAGGGAAACATAGGTTTGATGAGAGCTGTTGATAAGTTTGACTGGAAAAGAGGTTTTAAATTTTCAACTTATGCTACTTGGTGGATTAGACAGGCTATAACAAGAGCAATCGCTGATCAAGCTAAAACTATTAGAATTCCTGTTCACATGGTAGAAACAATAAATAAATACAAGAAGATTGAAAGACAGTTAGAACAAAAACTTGAAAGAGCCCCTACCCCTGAAGAAATTGCTAAAATTATGGGAATAGATTCTGAGAAAGCTCACGAAATAGTTAAGATATCTCAAAATACAACATCACTTGAAACGCCAGTTGGGAAGGAAGAAGATACTAGATTAAAGGAATTTATTGAAGACGAGGCTACCCTATCTCCTTTTGAATCCGCAAGTAGAGAGTTATTAAAAGACCATATTGGAGACGTACTTCATACTTTAAATGCTAGAGAGAAGAGAGTTTTGGAATTGAGATTCGGCTTAAAAGATGGTAGAACTAGAACTTTAGAGGAAGTTGGTAAGGAGTTTGGAGTTACTAGAGAGCGTATTAGACAGAT
>CAZADQ010000023.1:3720-7809 GCA_964483965.1 uncultured Candidatus Saccharibacteria bacterium | reverse complement strand
ACACTCTCGTGAACTGTATTTTCTATCTGCAATATGTACAAAACCCCTTTTTCATAATCTCTAATTATTTTGTCTTGAATAGCGAAATGACCTGTAAAAAAGAGATACGTGTGGTTAGGAATGAGTTTAATAGACTCTATACCATCATTTATCCCAGCTCCTATTTTGCATCCCTCAGCAGGAATCTCTCCCCCCACCCCACCTATTCTTCTGTAAACAGAAATCTTCTCCCCGTCTGGAAGTGGAAATACTTTTATCTTCTCAAACATTTTATTTCTATCTGATTTCAAAAACTCAGTACTTTGCTCTAAAGCATTGAAATTCCTCAATCCTTCCGGCCCTATATAAGAAGATGTTATGACATACTTTGTCTCAGTTTCTAGAAAAAATGCTTTTATTTCCTCATCTGACTTAAAACCCTCAAATTGAAAGTAAGGGACGGGCATATACATATTGCTATAGTGATTTTCCAACCTCAACATCTCCAACGTTGCGGCGGATATATGCTCTGAATCAACTAGAACGGAAACTCCCAAGGCATTTGAAGTGTCCCTAGCATCTTGATATATGTAATCAAGTATCTCATCTGAAGGATATCCATGAGCCGCGTATGAGTAAAATGTAGGATTAGCATAGTACCAAGCACTGTAGTTCGGTCCAGCAAATACAATACTTATATACTTAAGTATTGGGGTTTCCTTCTTCATTTGATTAAAATTTAGAAAAGAGGATGCAAGTATAAGGTAAATGATAATAAAGATTACAAATCCCTTAATTTTCTTGGATATCGCTAACGAAACATATGAGATTAAATATGCAAATAACGGAGTTAGAGGAAGTATGTACCTAAGATTTTTATTACTAATATAAACGAAAACTAACCAAGGTATGGATATTAATAGAAAATACAATATAAATCTTCTCTTACTCTTAAAAAATTCATATATAAAAGAGACAACTAACAATAAGAAAGGAACAAGCATAAGTTGGTAGGTAATCATGTTAGACGGGTAATATAGTATCTTTTGAAGAAAACTTATTGGATCGTCAGACTCACCAATAGAAAAGACATTCATAAGACCAACCAAATCCCTCCAATTATATAGATACCATGGAAGAGCTATTAAAATGGCTAATAAAGAGCCTACTACTAAATTTCTTATAATTCCTAATCTTTCTCTTGTAAAAAACCCAGCGTCAAACAAAGTGCTAGTATCATCACTTTCAGTTGGTTTACCAATTGTAATGTCATCTTTAACATCTTCTGGAAGTTTATTAAAAAAACAGATAACAACTGGAATTATTAGAAACACAAATGCATACCATTTTGTAATCTGAGCGAGAGCAAAGAATGCAAAAAACAATACGGTATAAAAGAAATTCTTAAAATTTCTAGATAGATAAAGAAAATAAAGTGATATTAAGATTAAAGTAAGCAGTGGTATATCTAAATGAAAGTAATGTGTTTGATCTACAACTTGAGGAAATAAAGAATAAATACAAGCAGTAACAAAGGATAATTTCTGGTTTCTACTTATTAAAAGAGTAAGTTTATAGGTAAAAATTATTGAGAGAATAAAGAAAAGAAGAGTCTCAATAAGTAAAAATATAGATTTATAACCAAATATCAAAGATATAAAAGCTCCAACTATTTGTACAAAAGGTGGGTAGTAGTTTGAAAGTTTGAGAATGGATATTACAGTGACTCCCTTTTCTCCCATCAATAACGCACTTATCTCGTTAGCAATTCTGTAACTAATACTTATATGTCCAGCACTATCCCATATTTGATAGTTTTTATTTAAAATTCTAAAAACAATAAAGAAAATTGTATGAAAAAGAATTAATAGAAATATCAATAGATTATATTTATCAGAGAAAATTCTTCTAAAAAAGTTTGAAATTATCTTCATTTGTTAAATAATATCCTATTTTCCTAATTTAAGAAAAAGAAAGGCCCTGCAATTGCTGTTTATAGTTATCAAATTTCGATAAATATAACATACAATGCGGGGCCATTCTGACGTTATGTGCGGGAACTAATATTTTGTTACTTTTCCTGTTGAATCAATGAAGAATGAAATTTCTTTTCCTTCATCGATCTTCAGGATCTTCAAGAATTCAGCAGCTTGTTTTTCGCTGATTTCCTGAGTGAATTCCACCAAATGAATCTGTTGGTGGAGAGCCGAGGCGGACCAGTGGGGGGTGCTTAAGGTTATTACGTCACCGATTTTGCAGGCAACGTAAAAAACAGCACCGAGATCTCCGGTTGATTGACCGTTGACAACCCCAGGATCCATAGTGACGAAGACACCAAAGTCATTCTTGCAGGTGTACTTCATCGTTGCTCCCTGAACCTTATAGCCCTGGACGTCCGGGTCACCGTCTACGTAGAAGGTGGCTAAGTCGTAGAAATGGGCGACAGTGTCGGGGACCTTTACAGGTTCCGCAGCAACGGGAGCGCAAGCCTCGCACTTAACGGGCACCTCTACGGTAATCGTCTTTTCGACGATTTTCTCGACAGGGACTTCCACGGTCTTGGTAATAACTTCGACCGGTTTGGTCCCGCGGCCGACGAAAAAACTTCCTACCGCGATGGCAAGGATTAAAGCAATCAAAGTCCATCTTTTCATTTTAGCCTCCTTAGGCTTTTTCATTTAACCAAGCCCAAAGGCTGGTTGATTCCTGCGTGGGAGCAGGGTTTTTTGCTGTTGCTACTGCAGACGTTGTCTGCGGAGCGGCGCGGGGAGTGGGAGCTGACCGCGGTGTCGTTGCCACAGGGCGAGACGGCATCGATGTGGGGAGAAGAAGTTTGCGTTTCTTCTCTATCTCCTCTTCCTCAACGTCAAGATCAAATAACTGAACGTCCCTGTTGGCAAGGGAGCGAATTTCCTTGACTTTCTCTTCAGCTCTTTCTGGTATTTTCATCCGAGCTGCCGATAGCAGAAGTTTTTTCGCCTCTTCCTCCACCTGTGTACTTGTTTTCTTTTTAGGCTGTGTAGCCATTTTTTCTCCTTTTATTTAAAGACGAATATGACTTCTACACAGCCTAAGCTGGTAGAACTAGGTCAGAGACCTAGGAAATTACATTCGTGTGTTCCCGCACACCTTTTTAACTACATTTTGTTAATATAATCAAAAAGGTGCACGAGAACTAAATAAAGGAGAATATTTCCGCACACATTGTCAAAGTACTCTACTCTTTAGTTTTTAAACTACAGAGTTAGTTTTTACTCTCATTTAGAGAATAAGAGCAAAAACCAAAAATTACGGGTAGGAATTAAAAATATAATTAACTTATTGAATTTATTTCCTCTCTCCGTAACAAGAAGAATACTACACCATTATTTCAATTTTGTCAATGCTATAGGTTTATAAGAGACTAAGGTTCAAAATGCCTTGTCTAATAAAATATTTCGATTACTCTACTTTAAACAGACCCTACTTACTTCATTTAAAACATTCCGAAGAATATAAATATTATTGATGGGTCCCCTATGGTAAACAAGCAAATGTTAACAATCTAGCTTTGCGGGTTCGATTTCCGTCCGCCCCACCAAGTAACTCTATTGACCAAAACTACAACGTATAATAGAATAAAAATATCAACATCTGCTTACCAAAGAAAAGCTAGACAAGAAGACTCCGTAAGGAGCCTTCTTCGTTTTAATTACACTTTTATCTTTTTCTTGTTTTAATTACTTATTCAAATATTCCTTTAAAGCCTTTTCAACCACTTCTCCAAGTGTTGTATCATTTTGCACCGCATAAACCTGCGCAAATTTCTTTAAAGTCTTATCTATCATTAAGGTCGTTTTTACCTTCTCTTTAGTGTTTTTCATAAAGTTTTCCACAAACAAAATACTTATCCACACCCTATTTTAGTCTTATAGGATAGAAGATAATACTATTAAACCATATATACATACTTATGTAAATAAGTATTATTAACTAACGCGCATTGGAATAGAATCATTATTTCGTTATCACAATGATTTTTTACACTCAATCCCTCAACACCCATCGCTTGTTATATTTTTCAAATGATATAAATTATCTCCAATATTATTTTGTAGTATCAAATATTGA
>CAZADQ010000023.1:0-3710 GCA_964483965.1 uncultured Candidatus Saccharibacteria bacterium | reverse complement strand
GGCATGATCTCATTCCATCCTTGATGGAATCACGCTTCTAAAAACATTCTGCGTCCAGCGCTTTATATGTCGCTTCTTGTGGAATGTTTTTTTATTGTGTTAATAGAAATTAAAACTTAAAAATTAGAAGCTAAATTACCGTTTCTTTTAACCTCACCAAAAATTATCTTTCCTGCAGATGATTGAATAACTTTAATAACAACAACATTCACATCCTGCCCAACCTTATCCATACCATCTTCAACAATAACCATGGTCCCATCGGACAAATACCCTATTCCCTGCTTTTTCTCCTTACCCTGTTGAAGTATCTTCACACTAAACTCCTCACCAGGAAGAAGAACTGTCTTTAATGCATTTATAAGATCATTTATATTTAAAACTGAAATTCCGGATACTTTAGCTACTTTATTCAAATTAAAATCCAAAGTCATAAGTTTAATCTTCTTCTCCTTAGCGTAATCTACTAAAGTACTGTCAACATCCTTATCTTTTGTCTTAATATCAGGAACAATAACATTTGTTCTTTTCTTTAGTTCTTTAATAACGTCAAGCCCCATTCTTCCTCTGCTTCTTTTTACTTTATTCTTGTTATCAGATATTTTCTGAAGTTCATTTATAACATTCTGAGTAACAACAAAAGGTCTATCTAAAAAACCAGCTTTAACTACATCCAATATTCTTCCGTCTATCAACACTGACGTATCCAAAAGAATAGCGTTTTCAATCTCCTGCTTCTCCTTCATACTTTTCTCATCAGCTTTCATTCTTTGTTTCTCTCTTCTTGCCTGCTGTATTCTCTTTGACTGTTGGTCCCAAAAATCAGACACAACCCTTGATACTGCTGCTATTATCAAACCCTCTACCCAATACTTTGTTTTCATCAAAAGAAGAGGAAATACAAAAAACCCAAACAGAGATAGCGCGCAAGATACAAAAACCTCTACGACAATGTGAAATCCAATAAAAGGAAGTTCTTCAAAAAACAACGCTCTAGTTATAAAAAACCCAAAACCAAAAAACAGTACTGCATATACGACCCTAGTTAACATCTTAGCTTCTCTTAAAGACGGCTTTGTGTTCTCTTTTGTTTTGCTTTCAGGTGTCTTTTTTACCATCAAATTAATATTAGGCCAGAAAGAGGAAAAAAACTACAAGTGTATGTTGCACCATTCTAAGGATTTAATCCTAACCTCAAAGCATCAGAAATATTCTTTATATTATCAGAGCTTAAGACATTTTCGTATCCAAGTTTTTTAGCTTCACTCATTCTTTTTTCTTGATGAGGAACTTTTCTTATCTCTCCATTTAAACCACACTCTCCAAATACAGCAACATTTCCTTTTACAGGTTTATCTTTAATGGATGATGCAATTGCTAAACAAACAGACAAGTCAGCTGCGTATTCACTTACTTTAAATCCTCCCGCTACGCTTAAATAAACATCGTAGTTACTTAAGTTTAATCCTACTCTTCTTTCCAATATCGCAATCAATACTTGAAGTCTTGTATTACTAAATCCGCTTGCAGTTCTTTTTGGATACCCAAAAGATGTCTTAACAGTCAGTGCTTGAATTTCAAAAAGCAAAGGACGGTAACCTTCCATCACAACAGTCACACACGATCCTGCAGCATTAGTAAGTCTCTGTTTCAAAAATAGTTCTGAGGGGTTTTTAACTTCCTTTATTCCCTTCTCTTCCATTTCAAAAATACCAACCTCGGATACTGCACCAAATCTATTTTTACTAGTCCTTAAAATTCTAAATAAGTGTTGGGAGTCGCCCTCTAAATACAAAACTGTATCAACAATGTGCTCCAAAACTTTTGGTCCTGCAACAACACCTTCTTTTGTTACGTGACCTACCAAAACCAATGGAATCCCCATCTTTTTGGCAGCATTTGTCAGTAATTGAGTACACCCTCTCACCTGAACTAACGAACCTGGAGATCCAAGAAGTTCTTCAGAAAACAGCGTTTGAACTGAATCAACTATTACAAGTCCGATCTCTTTATTCTGCTCCATTGTATTTGAAACAGCTTCAGCACTAGTTTCAGATAATATTAAAAGGTTATCCGCGGCGTAACCCATCCTTGTAGTTCTAATCTTTATCTGTTCTGCACTTTCTTCTCCGCATACGTAAAGTACATTTATATCTTTAAGATTTTTTGATATCTCAGTTAAAATTGTACTTTTACCAATTCCAGGTTCTCCTGCTAAAAGAACAACTTGACCATGAACAAAACCACCTCCTAATACTCTATCAAATTCTCCAATTCCACTAGAAATTCTTTTAGAAGGATTAGAGGCAATAGAAGATAGTTTTATTGGTTTAGATGATAATGAGGATGAGATGCCGGAGCTTGATTTTGATTCTTTTGCACTAACAACATCTTCAACAAAAGAATTCCATTCATTACACTCTGGACATTGTCCAACCCATTGATAAGAGGTATAACTACAGTTTTTACAGGTATAAACAGTCTTAAACTTAGACATAAAGTTATATTAACAGATAATTTTTCAGGCAGTTGTACAAATATTCTATTCCTGAATTTCCTCTTCAGTTTCTTCTTTCTCTTCGCCTTTTGACTTATCTTCTTTTTTCTCTTTTTTCTTATCTTTTTCTTTCTCTTGATCTTTTGTAGTTAAAGCAAGTTTTTGATTTTTTCCATCAACTTGAATAACAACTGCACTTACCTTATCCCCCTCATTTAAAGGTGACTCTGCTTCTGAAACATGTATCAACCCGTCTAATCCTTTTTCAATAGTAACAAAAGCACCAAAGGGTACTATCTTGCTAACAACCCCTTTTATTACTTTACCAACGGGATATTTCTCCTCTACTGTTTCCCATGGATTTGGTGTAAGTTTTTTTACACTCAAAGCAAGTTTGTTTGACTCGCCATCAACGCCAAGTACCATAACTTTAATTTTCTGCCCTACTTTAAAATAATTAGAAGGGTGACTAACCTTCTCCCAAGCTATCTCACTAATATGAACAAGGCCTTCTACTCCATCCAAATCTACAAATACTCCAAAAGGCATTATTCCGGTGACAATACCTTCTACAGTGCTTCCCATTTCAATCTCAGATAGTCTTTTCTTTCTTGACTCTACGCTGTAAGAGGTTAAAGCATCTTTTTCGGATAAAACAAATCTATTTTTTTCTTTATCCAACTCTATGACTTTTACTCTTAAGGTTTTTCCAGATAATATTTTTAAAGATTCTTTTAGCTCAGCCTCACTTCCAGCTGCAAATTTTGCAACATCGTTTGCAAAATGAACTCTATCTAAATGAGAAAGTGGAATAAACCCACGAAGACTCATACAATCGCACAAAAGACCTCCCTTGTTGTATTCAATGACAGTGGCGTCTACTACAGTTCCAAGTTCAAATGCTTCTTCAGCATCTTTCCATTTCTTATCTTTTTCAGCTCTTTTAAGAGATAAAACAATATAGCCTTGAGCATTCTCTATTTGAGCAATTTTAGCTGAGATAGGATCTCCTGGTTTTAATGATTTATAGGATTTGTCAGCATCTGAAAGTTCAAGTCCTGTAATTATTCCTTCCGACTTTGCACCTACATCAACTAATATCTCTTTATGACTAGCACTTACCACTACCCCATCTATCATATCTCCTAAATGAAGTTCTTTTATCTGCAAATCGTTGTCTGTTAAATATTTAGACATTGCAGAATCTTTTTTT
>CAZADQ010000022.1:0-7935 GCA_964483965.1 uncultured Candidatus Saccharibacteria bacterium | reverse complement strand
TGCTTGTTGTTGAATTAGTTTTAAGTTAAGGAAATTCTCAAAAACTATCGATTCTTCTGGAATGATAATTTCTATATTTAAGTCTTTGATATTTTTAATTTTATATATTACGTCTAATACGTTATCTGTTTGTAATATTTCTAGTCTTATCATATTTATATTCCTAAAATTACCTTATAAATTGTTGATGTTGCTGTAGTGTATATCCAATCAGGTGAAAATTTCTCTCCCGTAGAATTGCTTATCTTCTCCAAATCACCAAAAGATATTTTGCTAAACTCAGGCTCCGCTTTGAAAGGTATTGTTTTAGCCCAAGGCTCATTTTTGATTGCATCCGATATGTCCGGGGTATCAACACCACACCCGGATAAATATATTTTTGGAGCAAATGTTTTTACACCAGGAAAATCTTCAAACAATAATTTTAAACCGTCTATCCAAATTTCTAATATTTCAGACAAACATTCTTTAACTACAACTATCTCGCTTTCAGCTAATTTTCCTACCTTGTACATTTTTAAAACGCTTTCTGTATCTTTTACAGACAAACCCATTTTTCTACTTATTGAATCCAAAAAATGAGAGTATCCTATATTTAATGTTTTTGACGATATAATCCCTCCACCAAAAACAACACCAACATCAGTAGAATCTTCCGCCAAGTTTATTAGTACAAAGTCTAGACTATTTTTTGGAGGGTTCTTAATCCATTCAACAAGTGAATACATTTGGGATCCTATTGCTATTATTTCCAACCCAGCCTTTTTAACAACAGATTGAAGAGAGCTTATGTGAAAGCTAGGGGCAAATGAGTTATATACAGCTGCTTCAATTACGCTTCCCCTCTGACCTTCTAAGGTTGCAACTCTTTGATCGTCTATCTTGAGATAAACATCTAAGGTAGTTATGGTATCCAGATCCATTTCAGGGTCTCCTGTATTTTGTAGAACTTTGTTTCTGGCTTGGATGTAGGATGCTTCTGTTATTCTTTTATATAGTGCTTCTATTTCTTGAGGTTGGATAGGGTCGCTGTTTTGTCTTTTCATTTTTACTGTTGTTGTAAGTCCTATTGTTGTCCCCCCATCGACGCCAACCAAAACTTTTTTAGGTTTGTCCTCCATTCCTTCTGTTGCTTTTTCAACAGAAGATTTTATTGCTTCCAAGACAACGTCTTTATCCAATACCATTCCATTTCTAACACTGTTTTTGGGTATTTCTTGAGAACCAAATCCAATTATCTTAAATAAATCATTATCGTAGTAGAAAGATAAGCACTTAACATCTCTTGAGGTTATACTCAGAGATAGAAATTTATTGGTATCTTCGTAGGTTTTTTGAAAAGGCAGTTTTACCATTAGTTTGATTATACTAATAACTAAGCAAACCTTCCAATAACTATTCTAATTAAATTAGAAAGGAAGCTTTTTAAAATCTAAAGAACTCTCTGTATCTTTAGAAGAATCTTCCGTAAGTCTTTTGTTAATAAATTCTTCGACTTCCTCTGCTGGAGTCCCATACTTTAATCTTGATAGCTCTCTTATTTCTTCTGCTAAAGCAGGGTCTCTCTTGACTGATCTAACATCGTTTGCGTCAACAAAAAAGGAGAAAGGAGGTGAGGGATGTCCTTTAACAAGAAGTCTCATATACGCATTTCCTACAGGCAGATTTGTTAAGTCTTGTTTGGTAAATGTAGGTGCAAACTGGGTTTCAAGATACTCTGCATCATCTACCCCTACTCTAAAAGAACATATTGTACCAACGTTACCAAAAACAGCTGTTTTTATATCGTCTGTTAGCTGACTTATGAACTGGTGTGCGACAGTTAGGTTTAATTTGTATTTTCTAGCTTCTGATAGAATTGTTGCAAAGTCAGGAGTCGCAAAATTTTGAAATTCATCTACATGTAGAAAGAAGTTAGGAAAGTCTCCTTTAAGTTGGTGTCTTCTTAAAGCTGCTGTCAATATTCTCGGTATCAATAAGAGTCCAATAAAATTTGAATTTTCTTCTCCTAGCTTTCCTTTAGCTAGGTCGATAAGTAGTATCTTTTTTTGAGACATAACGTCATCAAAGTTAAAAGAGGATTTTTTTTGTCCTATTATGTTTCTCATAGTTTTATCGGTTGTTATTCGATCAAACTTGGAGACAAAATAGCCCATTGTCTCCCCCTTTCTGTTTTGAGAAGTATTTGCCACCTCATCCGTCCAATATCTCCTTACAAGAGGGTCAGTGACTTTATCTAGAAACTTCTTAGAATAGTTTTCGTCAATGAACATTCTTAGAACATCTATCATTGTAGCTTCTGGATCTACCATGGCGGTTAACATAACATTTCTAATTGACCTTTCAAGTAAAGGTCCCATAATACCTTGATGGTTTGGATCGTATAGTTTGTAAAGTAGAGCAATAAAAGAGTTTATAAGCATATTTCTTTCTGTGTCGTCTTTTGCCTCTAACATATTTATACCAAGAGGTCTTTCTCTATCTGCAGCGTCAAAGACTATTACATCGTTTTTCCTCTCAGGAGGAATTTTTTCCAACAACTCGTCTATGTCAGTTCCATGTGGATCGACAAAAGCAACACCCTCCCCTCTTTTTATATCCTGCAAGGCCATCCATTTCATAAGCCAAGATTTTCCCGTTCCGGTCTGACCTATTATATAAACATGTCTGGTTCTATCTTCGTCTGTGATATATATCTTTTTTTCTACTCCCCTAAATAAACTCTTACCGATATACATACCTTCGCTCTCCTCTGGAAGGTTTGTTGGAGCAGAGGATCTTCTTGCCCCTAACCATAGGATATTTGGTGTTCCGATGTTTTTGTTTGGGAAATGAAATATTGTTGCCATCTCAATGTTATTAACGACAGATACGTTTGAGTATACTTGGGTTCCGACTATAGGAAATTGTAATTTTTTAACTCCTAATCTTCGATAAATAAAATCACTAATTATTCTTTTTGATGAGATAAAGTTTTTCTTAACAAATCTGTTATAACTTGTATCAGTAAATTGTTCGAAGGCACTCACAACATTTTGTATTTGAGATTCAGCAGTCATCTTATCTTCTGCGATAGACACCACTCTTATTCTTATATAAAATCCTGGGTTGCTTATTTTATTTTCAACCCCTTCCAAAAACTTTTCATCAACATTTGATCTTTTTTCAGGGTTGGCATTTCTTTCTTTTACACTTGATATAAATCTTCTGCCTGCTAATCTCCAACTATCCTCCGCAGGTTGGATAACATACTGTATAGCTGTTACCTGGTTATCCTGCATTTTGCTTACTGCGGATGTTATTGAGCTCATAGAGTCGTTTTTTAAAGCTTCGTATTCTTTTATTGGATAATATGCAGGGCCTTGTATTTTAAGCTCCACAACTTTTGTATACTTCCCTCTATCCCAAATTTCGGGTGGGTAGACTACATCTATTTCAGCAGACGGGTAGGCAGCATTTATTTGCTTTTCAACAATTGCGGATATTTCATCCGGTACAACTACATAAAAAGCAATTCCTTCAGATTTAGAAACTATCTCGAATGATATTCTATGTTGACCTGTAAAAAGTGCTTTCCAAAAACTTTTTTTAAAACCCATCAAGTTAGAAAACATATGTTCAGCAGCTTTTGTTTCTATCTCGTTGTCTTTAGGAACAAGGATTTGAAAGAATGTTAGCTTGTATTGATTTTCTTTTTCTTTTCTCTTTCTTAACCAAGAGGTGACTCCGAGAATTATAAAAACAGAAAAAAATACAAGAAAGATTAAATACATCGAAATCAAAAGTGTGTTATTTATTATATTGTTAGGTTCCATGGGCAGTTATGTTTCTTAATTTTTCTTTCCAATATTTATTATAAAATTCTTTTCTTCGTCATCACCAAATCCTGTTAATTCTGTTATAGTCTCTTTTGGTAACCTTTGTTCCTCAGGTATTTCTCCTGTTGCAGTAGTAGGTTCCTCCTCTTTTATATTTTTTGTATTTTGTATTATCGTACCTATTGATTCCTGACTAATAGCTGAGTCTAGACTATTAATTTCTTGATCTGTTTGAATTGAAGAAACAGACTCTGTTTGAGAGCCTTCTTCGTATATACCACTTACTTTTTCTGTACCATTGTTAGATTCTTGGGAAGTCACACCTTCCATTTGATTTTGCGAGTTCATAAGTTTTGTGGGTATGATGGGCACTATACTCATAGAGCTATTCTATCACCTTAAAAATTAAAAATTAACAGGAAGGTTAACATTGAAAAGAAATTAGATAATTCAATTACTTTAATTTATCGTTTTTTTACACCTCTAAAATATTTCTTCTTCATTCTTTTGGTCTCGTCTTCTATGTCATCAGATAAATTCTCTAGAGTATCTACTACTACACCTTTGCCTTTCTCTGCCTCTTCTTTAATTACATAATACTTTTCTTTAGCTTGTTCTATATACGGTTCTGATTTTATTTTTAAGTTCTCATACTTTGTTTTTGCATCCTCAACGTAAGGTTTAGCTCTTGTTCTTAAATCTTCATATTTTTCTTTAGCTTTTTCTAATTCTATCCTTGCTTTTTCAATTGTTTCTTTTCCTTTATCTTCATATTCCCTTGCGACTTTTTTAACTTTTTTTCTTGTTTCTTCTCCCTTGTCTGGGGCAAATAAAACACCAATAACAGATCCTATTGCGGCTCCCCAAAGTAACCCATTAAAGAAAGAAGATGGGTTAGACCCGTGGTTTTCTAGTTCCTGTTTTTGATTGCGTCTGTTATTAATAGTCCTCATAATCGTCCTCCTCCTTATATTTCTTTTCTTCAAATACGTCTGTTATAGATCTTACTGCCTTTATTCCTCTTGATATTCCTCCAACTACCCCCATTATAGTACTTAACGGCATAACAACAGATGAGGCAGCTTTTCTACCAGTTTTTAATATATCTCTTGCTTCTTCAATCGTTTCTCGTAGATCTTTTAATACAAAAATTAGATAAATTAATACTGATGTAAATGATAAACATAATATAATTAGTGATATTGTTAGTATTATTTGCAGAGTTTCCATTACAGGCTTTCTCGCCCTAAAACAGCACAAATAGTGCAATCTTGGGGCAGTTAAATTTAATTAAATATAACCACTCTTTCTTGTTACAGTCAACTATCTGGTATACTGAAAAAAGTATATTAAGTTTGTGTTAAATTTTTACGAAAGGGGGTTGTTTTAAATGGATGATAATACACAACCAATGACTGACGATCAAGTTACCGGAGATCAAACTCCTGCAAATTTTCCTACCGATGATCAAAGTACAACAGTTCCTATGACAGAGGAAGTGGCAGAACCTATGATTCCTGCAACGGAGGAAACACCGGCAATGCCATCAACAGAAAGTTCTGTTGAAGAAATGCCTTTGGATAAAGTTGAGGAAGAAGAATCTTTCGAAACTCCGGTAGAGAACAATGACCAAACAGCTGCGTAAGTATTAAACTGCGTAGTTTGAACGAAAATGAAAAACCCTGCTATAAGCAGGGTTTTTGCATTATTCTGAGTTTATCTCACTTTTTCTTTTCTATTAATCAACTATTTCACCTTCGACAGGTTCTTCTTTCTTATCTTCTTTCCCTTTGTCTTTTTCTTCATCGTTTTTTTCACCATCTTTTCCACTCTCGCTCGTTTTATCATTTTGTTTATACATCTCTTGTCCAATTTTTTGTAAAGATAGAGAAAGCTCTTGTGTTTTTTCTTTCAACACATCAACTGTAGCTGTTTGAAGAACATCTCTAATATCTTTAACCTTACCTTCAATTTCTTTCTTTGTTTCAGCATTGACCTTATCCCCTGCATCTTTTAAAGATTTTTCGGCAGTATAACAGAGACTGTCCGCTAGATTTCTTGCTTCTACTTCTTCCTTTCTTTTCTTATCTTCATCTGCGTGTACTTCGGATTCCTTTACCATCTTTTCCACCTCTTCTTTTGATAATCCAGTTCCTCCTTGAACAGTGATTTTTTGTTCTTTTGATGTAGCTTTATCCTTTGCGGTTACGTTTAAAATACCGTTAGCGTCTATGTCAAAAATAACCTCAACTTGAGGAATACCTCTTGGTGCAGGAGGAATACCGTCAAGTAAGAATCTTCCTAAGGATCTGTTGTCAGAAGCCATGTCTCTTTCACCTTGCAATATGTTTATCTCCACGCTTGTTTGATTGTCTGCTGCTGTAGAGAATACTTGGCTCTGAGATGTTGGTATGGTCGTGTTTCTTTTTATTAAAGGTGTAGACACACCACCTAACGTTTCAATACCTAATGTAAGTGGAGTAACGTCCAAAAGCAAGACATCCTTAACATCTCCTGACAAGACTCCTCCCTGTATACCTGCCCCAATTGCTACTACTTCGTCGGGATTAATGCTTTTATTTGGCTCTTTTCCAAAGAAATCTTTAACAACCTCGTGAACCTTTGGCATTCTAGTCATACCTCCCACAAGAACTACCTCATCAATCTCGTTTTTCTTAAGCCCAGAATCTTTAAGAGCATTTTCCATCGGCAGTATAGTTCTTTGTATTAGATCATCTACTAGTTGTTCTAGTTTTGATCTAGTGAGTTTAATACTCAAGTGTTTTGGACCAGAGCTATCTGCTGTAATGAAAGGAATACTTATTTCGGTCTCCATTGTTGAGCTCAACTCTATCTTTGCTTTCTCTGCTGCGTCTTTTAATCTTTGCATTGCTTGTCTATCGTTAGATAAATCCACACCATTTTCTTTCTTAAACTCTTCCAATAACCATTTAATAACTTTTTGATCAAAGTCATCTCCACCTAGATATGTATCTCCATTTGTTGCTTTAACCTCAAATACCCCATCTCCGATTTCAAGAATCGAAACATCGAATGTTCCTCCTCCTAAATCGTATACAATTATCTTTTCGTTCTTTTTCTTATCCAAGCCATAAGCTAAAGAAGAGGCTGTAGGTTCATTAATTATTCTTTTAACATCAAAACCAGCTATTTGACCTGCTTCTTTAGTTGCAGTTCTTTGAGAGTCGTTAAAGTAAGCAGGAACAGTAATGATTGCGTCTGTAATTTTTTGACCCAAAAAAGCCTCCGCATCCGCTTTCATCTTTGCTAGTATTTTTGCTGATATTTCTTGAGGTGTGTAAACCTTTCCCTCGACTTCAACACAAGCCAAATCATTTTTTCCTTCAACTATCTCATATGGGTAATCTTTTTTTATTCTTTGTATGTCGTCATCAGAATACTTTCTTCCCATCAATCTCTTAATTGAAAAGACAGTGTTTTTTGGATTTACTACTTGTTGTCTTTTTGCAGGTACCCCTACAATATTTTGATCAGGTACCACAATAGATGGGGTAGTGTTTCCTCCTTCGGAATTTGGTATTACTTTTGTAGTACCACCTTCCATTACAGCCATACAACTGTTTGTTGTTCCTAAATCTATACCTAATATTTTAGACATAATTCAATCCTCCTTTTTTAATTTTGACCAACAACCACTTTTGCTGGTCTTAATAAATTTCCATTTAATAAATAACCTTTAACAAGTGTTTCTAAAACTATATTTTTATCTCCTTTTCTTACCTCGACAGCATCCATAATATTTGAATCAAAAGCCTTTCCTTCTGATTGTATTTCTTCGATTCCCATGTCCTTAAAAGTTTGTTTTAGATCTTTTAATATAAGTTTTAACCCCTCATCTTCTAAGTGTTTATCAAGTCTTTCTAAATTATCAAGAAAAGGTAGAATGCTTTCTATGACTTGTTTTTTTATATAAAAAGCAAATTGTATCTTTTCATCAGTTGTTCTTTTTTCTAAGTTTTTGTAGTCTGCTAAAGATCTCTTCCAACTGTTGTCTATATCAGTTACTTTCTTTTCTAATTCCTCTATTTTCTTTATAAGAATTTCATTATTATTTTTTTCTTTGTTTTCTTCTTTT
>CAZADQ010000021.1:5463-8306 GCA_964483965.1 uncultured Candidatus Saccharibacteria bacterium | reverse complement strand
TCTATTTGCTCACGCTTCGTTGAATTTTTGGGATTTCGGAAAATACGCAACCGTCTTTAATTTACTTAGAAAATTAAGTTACAAAGATACAATTCACATATTTTACGATAACTTGGATTATGTTTATGAGGTAGTAAATAAAGAAGTTGTAAAAGGATGGGATGTGAACCCAATAACAAGACCTGTTATAGAGCCTATTTTGACACTACAGACGTGCGATCCTCCCGGAACCACTATCAACAGGTTTGTAGTTATAGCGAAGCTTGTAGATGTAAAATAGAGAAGATAGGACTTAAGTTAATCTTGTATTTGTATCACTTATCTAATGCTAACAGTGTAAAGGTCGGTTTGACCACTGGATTTAAAAGAAGTGACTATAATTATCTTATCCCCACCTGGTGCACTAAAAGCAATATCTGAATAAAGTGTGTTATTGTAAATCTCTGTTTTATTGCTACCATCTATTCTAATTAAGCTGATAGTTCCTTTGCTTTCTTCCTCGATGTCCCCCTCTACTAAAATTAAATGAAAGCTATCAGAGTACCAGCTTATTTTTGGTTGTGGTGAATTTATGTCTGTTGTGAAAACTAATGTTTCTGTTTTTTCTCCAACGGGTAGAGGTGACTCGAAATTATGGACTCTGTATTCTAAATTATTTCCATTTTGTAATGTGAACAAAAATTTCTTTTCATCGGGAGCCCATAAAACTTCTTTTGACAGAGCAAGATTTTTAATATCTTCTGACACATCCTCAATTAGATTTGACATAAATGTTTCTCTTTTTAAAGATAGTTGGTCTTCCCATTCTTTTTTTATTTCCTCATATCTTAAAGTGGTTTGGGCAGTATCAGTTTCTAAGTTAATAAGATAATATGAAGTTTCAGAGGCTTTCATAAGCAATCTTTTCTCATCTGGAGACCATATTATTTCCTGCCCCGTTGAGTATTTTGTATATAGAGTGTCTTTTATTGCTGTTGTAGTGTTTGCTCCAAATAAACCCAGCCCAGATCCTGTTAAAGATAACACCCATATCCCCGGTTCTTCGGAATCAAAAGAAAAATAGGCGATTTTAGAAAGTGAGGGAGATATACTTGGATATTTTGCACCTGTATTTGTTAAAGGTTCTAGTCTTGTACTTTGAGAAACAAGAACTGAAGTAATGTCAGTTACTAACTGTTCAAATATTTCAATTTCTTTAGTCCATTCTAAAAAACCATTTTTTACAATTTTTATTTTATGAATTCCAGGTTTAATTCCTGATACTGTATCGTCTGTAGCTGTTCTTAGTTCATCATCAAGATACACACTAGCTCCATCAGGAATAGATTTTACACTAATCATTCCTGTTTTATTTATATCTAAAGTTCCGTCGTCTTTATCTTTGTTTAATCTATATCCAGATGTATACAGATATAAGATAGTAGATATACCTCCAATTAAAACAATTGTAAGAAGGGTTTCCATATATCCTAGTTTCTTGAATTTCCCCTTTACTTTGGGTGTTTTTATTGGTTCCATAACGACTAGATTTTACCATACATTAAGGATTTTTTCTGTTCTTTTGTGAGGTATAATATCGCTATGGAGTCAAGAAAAATACTGGGTGTTAGAGTTGATTTCGGATTAAATTATAAAGATGTTTTAGATATTATCGAAGATAAATTATTAAAAGACGGAAAAAACCATATCATTTGTACGACAAATCCTGAATTTATTATGGATGCCCAGAAGGATTTGGAATTTAAAGAAATAATCAACGAATCAGACTTATCAGTTCCGGATGGTAGTGGTGTAGTCTTTGCTAAGAATTACTTAGATACAATAAGCAATTTTAAAAGAAGTTTTCTCTTTCCTCTAAGGGCATTTTTAGCTGGGTGTTTTATTGGTATGTCATCTTTTTTTTCAAAGAGTAAGATAAGTGCTCAAAAAATAACTGGTGTAAATCTTACATATAAAATATGCGAACTTTCCTCAAAAAAGGGATATAATATTTTTTTCTTGGGGGGACGAGCTAAAAACATCCTTGGCAAATACACTAGCGAATATGATAGAGATACAGCAACTTTAGCAGCTAAGGAAATAAGGAAGTTATACCCTGGTATAAACATTATTGGATCAACATCTATGTTTTCATATCAAGAAAAAGACGACCAAGAAACAATTAAATATATTAATAAATGTATGGATGACAAAGGTGTTGATTACATAGATTTTCTTTTTGTAGCTTATCCTCATTCTAAACAGGAAAGATGGATTGTAAGAAACAACGTAAAAATAAATGCCAAAGTATCTATCGGTTGTGGTGGTACATTTGACTATATTGTTGGACAGTGTAAGTTACCACGTGATATTTATGTCCAAATAAATTTAGAGTGGTTATATAGGCTAATAAAACAACCTTGGCGTATCAAACGTATTATTAAGGCCTTTCCATTATTTCCTCTTAACGTGTTTTTTAAATCTTTAGCAAAATAAGATAAAAACAATATATTATGTACATTAGTATAATGGTCATTCATTGACATATTTACTTGTTAATGATTTCATTTAGATATGATAAAACTTGAAAATAAACTATATAGTTCTACAGAGGTCGCAGATATTTTAGGAGTAAGTTTAAGATCAGTGTATAGATATCTTGAGGAAGATAAGCTAAAAGCTGAAGTTAAAACTGCAACAGGACGTCATAGGTTTACAAGACAGAATATTATAGATTTTCTTTATCCTACCGGTATTCCAGAAGGAGAGGTAATTGTAGAACAGACTATGTCTCCGGCTCCAAGACAAGTACATGAAAAGATTGAGGAGAAGGTTGTAGAGATGAAAGAGGAAATTGAGATACA
>CAZADQ010000021.1:0-5453 GCA_964483965.1 uncultured Candidatus Saccharibacteria bacterium | reverse complement strand
CCAAGACACCTGCAAGAAGAACCTAAAATTGAAGTACAGGAAGAGAAAGTAGAAGTAGAAGAACCAGAAGTAGAAATGCCTAAGGTTGAGGAAGTAAAAGAGTCGGACGATCAAGTGGATTGGTTAGCTAAATTTAGAGAAGCTGCAAAAAAGTTTGAAGAAAGCAGTGAAGAAGTAACTGGATTAGGAGTTCAAGAAGAAGTTGAAGAGACTGTAGCGGTTGAAGAAACGAAACCATCACTTGTTTATTATAGAAGTAGGCTCGGTGGTTTAAAGGACATAGCTCAAAATATAGATAAAACCTCAAGGAATTCAGGGCTGGATTATGCCTTTACATTAAATGCAGGTCTTTCACTTTACAAACCAATAAATCCCTTTTCAGTACTTCATGTTTATGTAAGATCCAAGGATAAGGATTTCTTTGAAAGGATACTAGCTTTAACACCTTCAGATGAATCTAACGCTCAGCTATGTATTGTTACTTCGGATGAAGATGATGTTTATGCAAATGCAGACGAGATGCATGGTTTAAGAGTAGTTGAAAAGAATAGGCTAGTAGAGGATATTAGTGAGATGAGTGAAGATTTGATGAAGGAAGCTCAGGATATATTAAAGTAGACTTCTTAAGATAAAAAGACAGGGATCTTAACATTAGGATATTTTCAAAAAGCTCGGTTATAAGGACCGAGCTTTTTTTACAAGTACACACGTCACTACTTTACTATTTATCTCTTATAAAAAGTATATATAAAAAAGAATCCTAATTCCATATTCGTGCATAATTTGACAGGTCTATAGTATCTTGTTATAATCTCGCCATATTCAAGAAGAACCCTATCCGGGGAAGACATTAAAGTTTCTTATGCTGTGGGCAGGAGTATAAGAAACCGTCTTCTTCGGTTAGGGTTCTTTGTATTTGTTTAACATATTAAATAAATTTAGTAGACTGAGAAAAGTTATTTAAGAATTAATTCGCCCATATCACATACAATAACTATCAGTAGACTACACTCGTTATTTATCCTATAATTGTCTTCGTGAAAGAAGTGGGTTTGATACTAGATTTATATTTGTCTCCCATTCATGGGGAAAACGTTGTAAAACAAGCGGTTTCTAATTTTTATCTTCCAATAATAAAATTAATCAAAACAAATAGAGATATGAAAGTATCTTTAAACATACCTCTAAGCACGCTTGAGCTTTTGGATAAGTTTCATTACTCAGATTTGATACTCGAGATAAAGGATTTGTATGAGAAAGAGAGAGTAGAGATAGTTGGATCTTCTGCATATAAATCTTTACTCACTGATCTCCCAAGAGATATTGTAGAAAGTCAAATTATCTTGAATGAGTATGGTTTAGGATACTACCTTGGTTCTAAACAAGGATTTGAAGGTGAGCCCTCAATCATGATAAGAGATTTGTTAGGTTTTGTTCCACCAAATCTAGCTATAAATGAGGAAGCAATAAATTCTCTTGAAAGTATGAACTATAAGTGGATATCTATAAGTAATGGATTTCTAGATACTTTAGGGATAGATTATAAGCAGAATGACAGGGGTTTTTGTACATTTAAAGGTAAAAACTTAATCGGAGTAGAAACTATTAATCTACTAGATGGGGATATAGATAACTCACTAGAGTCTGACGATTTTTCTGTAAGAAAAGAATTTATTTTTAATAGACTAAGTCATTTAGTAAAAGAAAAATATAATAATAATTTAGTAACAGAACAAGGGCTTGAAAAATTTCTAATATTTAGGATAGGTGACAGATCAGTTGAAGAATTTAATTTAGATTCGCTCAAAAGAGATTTAGAATCGGTTGAGATATTTTTAGAATACTTTAACAACAGGAAAACAAGTATAGTTTCAGTTGGAGAAATGTTAAAAAATATATCTAAAAACAGATACTCATTTCCTAATGTAACCGATGTGTCACAAAAAATACTAGCAAGTATACATTCAAAAAAATATGACAAAGAGGATAAATTAACATTAGCATTAAGAAAAACGGAAAAACTTTTAATAGATGACTTTAGACTGCAGGGAAGCCTAATTACTAATAGTGATAATTACGATTTATGTATGTGGAATAATGAAGAAATAAGTCATATAGAAGACATAACATTACGTAATAATATATGTAAATTTATTTTATTAAGTAAATATATTAGTACAGACAAGTATTATCATTCCAATGCAATTATTAACAATCAGGATAGCACCGATTCTATTAATATATTTCATAACGACAGTTTGAAAAGCTACGTTAATTATGCTACAAGTTATGATAAATGTTCATCTGAAAGTATAGAAAAGAGTAGTTTACTTACAGAGGTTGGTGAAATTTTACATAAATTCTTTATCTAATTTAATAACCTTTGTAGACGTATTGTTATAGTTTAATACTTTTCATAAATTCCTTTTTTGCTAATATAACACTATCTAATTTTGTGTATTTTAAATATTATTTTATTAATAAACTAAGAAGATCTTAAATATCCGATATTTTTTTATTTTATTTAAGATTTAGTGTTAGATTATTTCAAATATTTAAAATATATTAAAGTAAGGTTTCTTTTAAACCACTATAAGATATTGCGTGCAAAAGTTGACATATAGGCATAAAAGACCACCTATCAGTGATTAATATAAAGTGATAATAAGATCGATGTTATATTGTTAAAACAACGTTTTAGATATGAAATGTTTAAATATGTAATAAAACAAGGCGCTCTTTTTAAGAACGCCTTGTTTTTCATATATTCATAAAATAATTGAATACAGTTATTTTATTACTTCAATTCAACCTTTGCACCTGCTTCCTCAAGCTTTTTCTTTGCTTCCTGAGCATCTTCCTTCTTTGCCCCTTCTAAAATAGCTTTTGGTGCTGATTCGACCAAACCTTTAGCTTCTACAAGTCCGAGTGCAGAGTTTATTTCTCTAACTACCTTGATTACGGCTATTTTGTTGGCTCCTGTTTCTGTTAAAACTACGTCAAACTCTGTCTTTTCCTCCTCAGGTTCTGCAGATGTTCCGCCCCCATTTGTAGAAGCTCCTGCTACCATAACTGGTGCGGAAGCGCTAACTCCAAATTTTTCTTCTAAAGCCTTTACTAAGTCGTTCAATTCTAAAACAGTCATTTTTTCAACCATCTCCATAATCTTCTCCGCATCTTTACTTAGATTAGTATTTTTTGTCTCTTCTGGCATATTAGTTAGCACCCCCTTTCGGTTCAGAACTTTCATTTGATTTTTTATTAGCGATAGCATTTATTGCGTAAACAAACTGTCCTTTTATTCCACTAAGAGCTGTAACAAATCCAGAAACTGGGGAGTGTATACTACCAACAAATCTTGCAAGAAGCTGTTCCCTTGTAGGTATAGTTTTTATCTCTTCAACCTCTTCAGATGTTTTGTATACCCCTTCGATAATTGCAGACTTAATCTTAGGAAGCTCCAAACTTTTTGCAAAATCAAACAATGCTTTGATAGGTAATATAGGATCAGAAAATCCAAATATGGCCATTGTAGGGCCTTTTAAATCTTTTCCAGATTCGCTTAGAGCCTTTTGGTTAGATTCATTAATGGCTACCTTAATTAGAGTATTTTTAGCAACTAAAGTTTCTCCATCAGCATCTTTTATCTTTTGTCTTAGTTCATTTACTTGATCTGAGGTCAAACCTTTGTAATCAGCAAATGTTATAGATTTAGCTTTTTCAAGATTTTCTTTTATGTTTTTTACTAGCTGTTTATTTTTATCTTTCGGCATTTTGTCTCCTTAAAAACCAAAAAAACTCACCAAAGATGTGAGTTTAACTTAATATAGAGGTATAAGTTTTAACCTCGGCAAGATTTTTAATCCTTATGTTTTTTATAAAACAACAGGACCTTGCTGTCTTTGGTACTTAGCCTAGTTTACCTGTTTTTTGTGTAGTGTCAAGGGTAGTAGTTGTAGCTTACTATTTTTATCTGTTTTTAAATCACGTAAATAAGAAATTAGAAATTTATGTTCAAGCCTTTGATATTTAACCTGTTAAAGTTAAAAAGGTTTGTAGACCATCCGGCACAGGTTCCAATATTTACAGTCCATCCTGTGTTTGTTCCTGTTTCGGTAGAATTGTCTGCAGTTGGTGTAACATCTGATCCAGAGCCATCGGCATCTTCGAGATCAATGTATGTAATAGACTGGGATGCCCCTGTCTGTATGTTTATGTTCCATGGGTTATCATCGACCATCGAGTCAAGATATATTCTTTTAGTAGAGCAGTTTGCACCTTGTATTGTTACATTGTTAGCAATTATTGTAGTGTGGGTTTCATCAAACTTTATTTGTTTTCCTCCAGATGCAGATAGGATAGAGAACTGATAGAAGGTAGTATCTGATGAGTAATCAAGTTCAGATACAGTTGTAGTATCTAAAGTTATTTGACCATCGTTATGGTTAAATGTTCCAGTCTTTGTAAAACTACCTCCCAGGGTAAATGATGTGTCTGATGTTCCAACAGGAGCAGTAAAAGTACCAGATATTATCAAATTTCCATCAATGTTAAGAGTAGCCGAGGCAGAATCAGAGTTTGTAAATGTTGTGTTTGCATTTACAGTAGTATTTCCAGTTATTGATATGTTGGGATCTGATGTTGCAGTAATAATAACCCCTGTGTTTGTTCCATTTCCTAATACCAAATTTCCATTTACGGTTAAAGACCCGGAGTTTAAGGATGCGGTTACGGAATTAGCTGATGGTTGGATATTTAAATTTGAATAAACAGTAGACTCTACATCTAATGCTGATCCTCCTGTAAATGTTGTATCAGTAGGAGCTGTAAATGTACCACCATCAATATATAGTGGACGAGAGGTTCCTGTACCGGATCCTGTTAAGGTTAAGGTTTCAGTTGAACCGGAGTAGCTTCCAACAACGTGAAGTTTTCCAGTTGTAACATTAGCACCAGGTGCGTAAGTGTCTCCTGTATATATGTGTGTTTCGTATGATGAATCTATTGTAATATCACTTCCAGAGAATGATATTAAATCATCACTATCTGCAGTATCCCCAGCTAGGATTTCTGCATTTGTAATGGAACCGTCAACATCATCTCGTAGCACAACTCTATCTATTATGATAGGAATGTCCGTTTTTGCTGTTGCATCGGATATTAATACGGTAGATCCTTTAGGAGTTTCTTCATCTATATATACATATACAGTTTGACCTGATGTAACAGTAATACCAGATACTGACCAAGTACCTGAACTAGCTATGCATGTAGATGTGTATGTTCCTGAGTTGTTGATTTTTAAACTTACCGTCAAGTTATTGGCGCTACAGTCATAAGGTGTAGTTTCACTTGTTGATTGGTATATGATACCTGAAATTGTTATACCTCCTACATCTCTATACCCTCTATCAGCAGTGGAGTATACAGGTGTTGCACCTGTTGCAGTTAAG
>CAZADQ010000020.1:0-8700 GCA_964483965.1 uncultured Candidatus Saccharibacteria bacterium | reverse complement strand
CAGGAAATTCTACTCTGTTAGCCAAAAGCTGAGGAACTCCATTTTCCCAAATAACCCCTATTGTTTTACCTAGAAATTTAAGTGGAACATAATCGCTATGATCTCCAACGAGAACACACCCATCCCCTAACAACTCTAAACTTGTTGGGTAATCAGCAATCTTTTTAGAACTATCCTCGTTTAGAATAACTTGATGGAAAAGAGTAGTTTCTGCGTAAGCAAAGTATAAAATCTGGTTCCCAGTTTCTGCATCCCGATTGTAGTAAACGTCAAAATTTGGATACTTTTTAATTATTGCTTGGTAGCAGGCGTTGATTAATTTTTGATCTTCCTCTGATAAGTATCCTATGTCATCGACACCAATTTCAATTGAAGTAACAACGTTTTTGACTCTATCTACAGTTACAGGAGATCTTTCTTTTGGTAAGTCAGGAGTTGGTGTAATTGTAGGTTCAACTAAAGTTGGAGTAAATGTGGGACTAATTGGAACAACTGTTTCCACAACATACGTTATAGCTGCATTTGGCTGTGGAATTGGTATTTCTACAACAGGTTTCATAGCACTAAAATCAGCACTACAACCAACGACAAAAAAGCACAAAACAAACACAAGTGTGGCTATCATTTTAATACTTTTCATTTTCTCCTTCCTTTCTTTATCTCTCATAAGATTTTCAAAGTACTACTTAAAAACTTTTAAAATTCTCCTAGAAGTATAGCTAAACTACATTCTATAGGTTTCTTAAGTATACCCGGATTCTATCAAAAAGATGATGTATTTACAATAACAGCTAAATCCTTATACAAAGATAGGATACGTGGGATAGGGGATAGGTTTTGATTAAAAATGAAAATGTTATCTAATCGTACTAATAAAAATATATTTTAAATATTTTCTTCTTCTTTTACTAAAACCTTACTAATTTCATCAGCTATCTTGTCCGGTGTTATCTCTGATTTTATTAAATAACCAT
Source organism: uncultured Candidatus Saccharibacteria bacterium (assembly GCA_964483965.1). Taxonomy (GTDB): domain Bacteria; phylum Patescibacteriota; class WWE3; order UBA101185; family UBA10185; genus JAAZNV01. The sequence continues at coordinate 7,726 of CAZADQ010000020.1, read as the reverse complement.
CAGCTCCCGATGAAAAAGCTTCTTGTATTATATTTTCACTATTTAAATTAGTTAGGGCGATCACAGGACCTTTTTTTAAATCAGGATTATCCTTCATATCTTTTAATATCTTCAAACCATCTTTTCCTGGAAGCATTATATCCAAAAGAAGTAAATCCCAGTTTTCATTTTTTATCTTTTGCATACCTGTCTCTCCATCAGGTGCCTGGCTAACTTTATATCCTGTTGAGGATAAAACCTCAGCATATATTTCTCTAATATCATGCTCATCCTCTACTATTAGAATATTATTTTTTAGAACTTTCTTTTCATCCATATATTAATTTATAGCACCATAAATTATTCATAACAAGTACATATTAAATTTAATTAATTAAGAGTAGGGCATTAGTAAGATATCGGAATTTAAATCAAAGTATTATGCAATTTGACATAGGATAAAAAGGTGAGTAAATTAAGAAAAAAGGTATATAAAGGAGGAGGAAGATGGGAAAAGGTAAACCTACTGTTACTTTTGATTTGATGAGTAATGAGTCACTAACCATTGAGGCGATAATATGTTTGATTAAAGGAATAACAAACAACAGATCTGAGCAAGTTAAAGCAAAGAAGTTAATTCGCGAAACAGTCGATTTTATAAACGGAATGGGAGGGTATGGGTATCTCAAAGTTTCCGATCTTGATGATGGGGAAGTAACAATCCTTTTAAATCCTGAGATAGGAAAAGAATTTGAAGTATGCAAATTCGAACTCTACAAAGGTGATCTTTCCAAAATCACCAAAGGAGAGATTACAGCGATAGTAATAGAAGAACTCTTCAAAATATATTCGGATTTGGTAAAAGAAGGGGTAAAAGATCAGACAGCGAAGTAAATTTAAAAAAGGGTAGCTTATTACTTAATATTAAAAAAAGCTACCCTAACTTTTTTGCGTCTAATTGATTTATTTATTTAATTAATTTCTATATTTAATCTAATTGAAATATTAAATATTCTAATCCGAAAAAGGCATTTGACTTAAATTTAAAATAGCATCCCTATCATCCTCTTTGCTTACTCTGCAAATTCTTTTAACTCCGCAATTTTCACATCTCTGAATAATTACTTCCTCTCCATTTTCTATTTTAAATCCAATAGGTCTCATTAATCCTAAACAATTTTCAAATCTATCTCCTGGGAAAACATCTACGTGCTTACTCCATAAACACTTTGGACAATGATTTGTATAACCATCCCCAATAACTTCGTAACCACAATTGTCACATTTAAAATTTTCTATTCTTTTTTTAAATTTCTCTGACATATTATTTAATAAATATTATCTTAAATATTAATTAAATGTTACTTTAATATTATTAATATTAACTCTCGCCAAAGTAGAGTAGTTATATATATAATAAAACTAACTGCCATGGAAAATAAACAAACTGTCCAACTCAAAGAAGACGAACTTTTAGCTTTGGTTGATAAGAACCGAGCATTAGATGCTACTTATAAGCTTATTGAGATAATCCTTGGAACAAATGATTTTGATGAGATGTCTCAAAAAATCGCAGACATTATTCCTATGGCTTTAGGATACGAGCTTGCAATACTTTGGCTTGTTGATGAACAAAAACAAAAATTAATCAAAACATCCATATCCCAAACTATAAAAGATACAGAAGTAGCTAGAAAGATAAGAGAGTCATTGAGAAGCCCAAGCATATCATTAGGGTACGAGGATAATCTTTGCATCCGAGCAATGAAAGATAAAAAACAATACACATCAACAGATCTCTTTGATCTTCTTGGTCCTGCGGTTTCTTCTCAAGATGCAAGACAACTTCAAGAAATTATTGGAACAGAACTAAACGTAGCTACACCACTTATAGTTAGAGATAAATCTATAGGAGTTTTAATTATAAGTATGTCTAAAAATACTGATCGATTATCTGATTTTGAACAAGAAATGCTTAGAAAATTCTCTGAAAATGCAGGTATAGCTCTTGAGAATTCAAGATTGTATAAAAATCTAAAAGAAGCAAAAAATGAACTAGGAGAAGCTTACGAAAATTTACTAGCTATAAATAAAATGAAAGATGAGTTTCTAACTGTTGCTTCTCACGAACTTAGAACCCCAATGACCATCGTTAAAAGTTACTTATGGATGTTGGAACAACAAAAAGATGGGAAGTTAAAGAAAAAGCAATTTGAGTATCTTGAGAAAGCAATAAAGGGCACTCAAAGAATGATTGATTTAATAAACGATATGTTAAATATATCTAAGTTTGAACAGGATAAAGTTACGTTTAATTTACAACAAACTGATATATGTGAATTGATTAATGAGGTTATTGTTAACTTCGAAATAAAAATAAATAGTAAGGGGATATACCTTAAATTAGAAGATTCTTGCAATGATGCTTTTGTAGATGTAGACAAAGAAAAAATGAAAGATGTGTTGATGAATATTATAGACAACAGTATAAAATTTACTGAAACGGGCGGAATAACAATTGGGTTAAATATAGATGAAAATAGTATGTTAGTAAGTATTAAGGATACAGGGTCTGGCATAACTCCTTCTGACCTTCCTAAGCTCTTTCATAAATTTGGAAGAATAGATAACTCGTATACAGTAGCATCGGAAACTGGGGGAACTGGTCTTGGGCTGTACATTGTAAAACTATATGTAGAGGGAATGGGCGGTAGAGTGTGGGCTACATCAGAGGGCGTAGGAAAGGGAAGTACATTTTGGATATCACTACCAAAAAGTAGAATAGAAGGACCTAGAATTAGTAGTATACACAATCCAAATTTACATAATAATCAAAACTCGTCAGTTACTACCATAAGATAAGATAAGAAGAAAAAATAAAAAGATATAAACACAAAGAATTTATATTTCAATCAAAGAACCCATACCTCCTAGGTTAATATACCAAATCAAGATACTCTCTCCAAAAAGAAGTATTAGTAAACTTCCGATTATTAGAAAAGGTCCAAATGCAATTGTATCTTTCATAGTTTTTTTCTTAAATAAAATTAATATTAGACTATAAATTGCTCCTAAGATAAAGCTTAAAAATATTGCAGATACAACATACATATATCTTGTGATGCTGGGTATTCCATAACTTAAAGGTAAACTATTAACAAGTCCAATCAAAAAACCTAGTTTTACATCTCCGATTCCCATCCCTTTTCCTTTCGTAATCCAAACAAGTAACATAAAGAACAACGCAACTACAAAGGCACTTACAAGAACATACCCGAAATCTCTCAAGGAGTACATTACTTGGTTATTCCAATATCCTGACCTTATAAGATACGATCCAAATTTGTCCGCAGACAATTTGTTATGTAAATCAATAAGATCATAAAACCTGACTGAAATCGAAGATATAAATACGAAGATTATTGCAGGAATGACCAAGACATCTAGAATCAAATAAAATTTTAGATCTGTTAAAAACATTACTGCAAAGAAACTAAAAACAACGATATAGAAAACTAATGATATTAAATTAGGAATTGAGTATCCTCTAACTATTCCAGATAAGTATCCAGCTAAAACAAAAAGAGAACCTACAAATGCTTCAGAAAAAACATAGTGGTATGATAATTTCTTTTTGCAGAACGAGCATTTTCCTTTTTGAAATATAAAAGAAAACAAAGGTATTAGATTTTTTATACCTAATATTTTTTTACAAAAATCACATTTAGATCTTCCAAAAACTATCTTTTCTCCTCTAGGGAGTCTGTCCGAAACAAGGTTTAGAAAAGAACCTGTGAAAGCTCCAAAAATGAATAAGAAAGCGTAGTAAATCATTTCCATATTTTCCATTGTACATTATTGAAAGTCTCAAAAAAAGAAAATACCAAGATGTATAATAGATTTGTGCAAGAAGAAGATAAAAACAGAGGATTTAAGTGCATAAACTGTCAAAAGTGGGTATCTATTAATCCCTATATAGGAACAAACAATAGAAACCACTGTCCTTATTGTCTTTGGAGCAAACACGTAGATATGCAAATTCCAGGAGATAGGTTATCAAGCTGCAGTGTTGGAATGAAACCAATAGCTATAACTATGAAAAAAGCCGGAGTAGATATGTTAGGACACAAAAAAATTGGAGAGATTATGCTTGTTCATAAATGTATTAAGTGTGAAAAGATTTCAATAAATAGAATTGCAGCCGATGACAATGAAAAAGAAATTATAAATGTGTTTAATAATAGTTTAAATTTGGATAGCAAAATAAAAGATAGGGTAGAGAATATGAGGATTGAAATTTTAACGGAGAAAGACAGGGAAGATTTAGAAAAACAACTATTTGGAAAATCATAAATATTAAATATTATTTAAATAATATAGTAACCTAACAGGAAAAAGAAAAGAACCCCGCCTTAGGCGAGGTTCTCTTATCCTTGAATCCAAAGACAATATCTCACAAACGAAACCACAAATTATGGAGTGATCAGTATTAAACTAGTACCTACTTCATATCTTGCTGGATCGTTTCCACCATCTGCAGTCATCTTTATTAAGTTATCTGGGTGTTCCAAAACAGCATTCAACTCAAAATCTGTAGCTGTAGATTGGAATGTATACACACCAGTACTTGGATCGATTGGAAGAGCAGGAATATATCTTGATAATCCTGTTTTTCCGGCAGGAATAGTGAATCTAACCCAACCATCGGTACCATTTACTGACTGTGCAGCTGAACTACTAGTAATAGGTCCTGCTACACCTAGTGTAATTTCTCCTTCTGCAATAGCTAGGGTAATACCATTTCTCAAAGAGTCTAAATCATTAAGTCTAGTGGCATCTCTAGATTTCTGCATCATTGCCACAGGATTAATTGCTAACAAAACTGCTCCTGCTAAAATTGCAATAATTGCAATAACAACCAAAAGTTCAACTAACGTAAAACCTTTTTGCTTTGTCATTTTCTTTTTCACCTCCTTTGTACTTAACTACTTTTCTAATTTTTTCAAATTAAAATATATACACTTAAATAATAGTACATAAATTTACAAAATACTAAATCGAGCTAGTAAGTTTATATATAGGAGTTATGATAGAAACAATCATAAAACCTACCATAACACCCAACATAACTAATATGACCGGCTCTAAAGCAGTAGTTAAACCCTTTACCAAATTAGAAACTTCCCCTTCATAGTAGATTGCGACTCTTTCTAAAACCTCGTCCATTTTTCCTGTTTCTTCACCAACCCCCGCCATCTGACCTAAAAGGGGAGGGAACCCTACTGTACTTTTAAAATAGTTTGAAAGAGAGTTTCCCTTTTCTACTTGTTTTGCTGCCCCAATGACATAATTTCTTAATGTTTGACTAGACATAATTAATGAAACAGTATTTAAAGCCTCAACAATTGGAACTCCAGATCCTATAAGAAGAGATAGAGTTCTACTAAAAGTAGCGAAATCTTTTTGAAGTGTTATCTTTCCAAACACAGGGAGTTTTATAATGAGCTCCGACATCATAATCTTCCCCTTTTCGGAAGTAGTAAAAGATCTTATTCCAATTGCTAAAGCTACAGCTATTATTGCAATGATATAGATATATTTGACCATAAAGTCAGAAAATGAAATCATAAGTTTGGTGGTTAGTGGAAGTTCAATCTGCATACCTTCGTACATTTCAGCTAATTTAGGAATAACAAGTACCATCAATAAGATAAAAACACCTATCATTGCTATAAATATTATAGTTGGGTATATCATCGCACCTTTAAACTTTGAGTTTAAGTCCCTATCTGCCTCCATATTATCTGCAAGTTTTTTAAGAATTATATCCAGTTTTCCTGAAGACTCTCCAGCTCTTACCAAAGATGTGTATGTGGTGGAGAATACTTTTGGATGAGACCCTAAAGCTGAAGACAGAGAAGTTCCTCCTTCTACTGATCTTAATATTTCGGTAATTACTTTTTTGAAATTACTATTAAGGGATTGATTAGACAGTACTTCCAATGCTCTAGAAATAGGAAGTCCTGCTGATATCATAGTAGACAACTGTCTTGTAAAAGTAACAACCTCGCCGAAAGGAACTCCTCTAAGATTAGATATAAAATCAGTAGGGCTATCTCTTTTTTCTTGAATGTTTATAACAGTTAGGTTTTGATTCTTAAGTAGGTTAATTGCAACTTCTGCATTTCTGGCATCTACATTTCCATTTATTGTTTTTCCAAATGCATTTTTCGCTGTGTAGGAAAATACAGGCATAATATTTACTTTCCCTTGCTTTCAACTAACCTTTTTAACTCCATTGGACGATTGCAGTATTTAATACCATCTTCAAATGAGATAAGACCCGCACTTATCAAATCTGCAATACTTCTTTCCATACTAACCATTCCAAATTGCGCGCTGGTATTTATTACATTGTCAACCATATGAGCTTTCCCCTCGCGTATTAAATTTGCAATAGCATCATTTTTTATCATTATTTCAAAGGCAGGAACGGTGCCCGCTTGAGTTGAAGGTATTAATCTTTGTGAAATTACTACTTCGATAACTTGAGAAAGTTGTGACTTAATTTCATTTTGTTTTTCTGCTGCAAAAGAGGATATTATTCTATCGATAGTTTGAGATGCAGAGTTGGTATGAAGAGTAGTAAAAACTAAATGGCCAGTTTCAGCAATCTGCAAAACGGATCTTATTGTATCAGAGTCACGCATTTCTCCAATAAAAACTATGTTAGGATCCTGTCTTAAAACAGATCTTAGAGAAATATCCCAAGAATGAGTATCTAAAAACATCTCTCTTTGTTCTATTAACGATTTCTTATGTGCAAATATATATTCAATTGGGTCTTCAACAGTTATTATGTGTTCCGCTCTATTTAAATTTATCTTCTCAATCATTGATGCTATCGTAGTTGATTTACCTTGACCCGCTGGACCTACTACCATTATCAAACCTTGTTTTATATTACAAAAATTTTCAAATATCGAAGGTAAATGAAGAGTCTCAAAAGAAGGGATTTCCATAGGAATATGCCTCATTGAGACTGAGGGGTAACCTTTTTGAAAAAATGCGTTAACTCTAAACCTAGCCTTTTGTCCTAAAGCAATAGAAAAGTCCAGCTCCTTATTTATATCCAAAAGCTCTCTTTGTTTAGTATCTAGTATTTGAGAAAGAAAATACTCAACGTCATCAACCGTTATTTCCGAATAATCATCAAGCACACGTAGCGCAGTATTTATTCTCAAAAATGGCTTGGATCCAACAGAAATGAGCAGATCTGATGCATCTAGCTCTACGACCTTTTCAAGTAACTGTGTAGCATTTATTTTCATGTTATTTTTATTATATTATCCTTTTCTTTTTTAAAATATCTACATACACACTACTAACTTCTATTTGGCAACCCTCATAACCTCTTCTAAAGTTGTATCTCCCGTTAATGCTCTTAGATACCCATCTTGTATTAGAGTTAACATTCCTTCTTGCTTTGCAATCTCTTCAATTTTAGTAGCTGGAACTTTCTCAAGTGTGGCTTCTCCTATCTTTTCTGACATAGCTAAAAGTTCATAAATACCAACTCTTCCTTTATATCCATTATCACATTTCGGACAACCCTTTCCTCTAAACAAAGTAACTTTCTTTTTTTCCATAGTTGATTTAACTATTTTTGCTATCTCAACATCCTTAGTCATAAGAACTGTGTTTTTTGACAACTCGTCTAGAAGTTGTTCTATATCTTCAAGTATTT
>CAZADQ010000019.1:0-8872 GCA_964483965.1 uncultured Candidatus Saccharibacteria bacterium | reverse complement strand
ACTTATCGTTATTCATAAGACACCTCTTCCATAACATAATTCTATCATATCTTCTTATATTTTTATTAATTAATTTAATATACGTGTAAACTATATGTAATGATAAACAAAAAGTTGTACTAATATACAACTTTTTTAACTTTTATTCATTTATAACTTTCAATGCTTGCTCTAATTGTTCATCAGTTTCAGTTTCCAAGTTTTCTTCCACTTCCACATCTGGTTTAATACCAACTTCGTTGATACTATTGCCGTTAGGTGTTAACCAATATGCTGTGGTATATTTTACCATTGCACCACTTGAAAGTTTTTCAGTTTCTTGAACAGTTCCTTTTCCAAAAGATTTCATCCCAATTAACTTAGCACCTATATTGTCTCTTAAGGCTGCTGCTAATATCTCGGACGCTGAAGCGCTACCCTCATCTATTAGAACAAATACTGCAGGAACATCTCCAAATATCCCAACTCTTTTAGCGTCAAGTGGTATTTGATCCCCAGTTGACGTTTCTTCAAAAACAACAGTCTTTCCTCTAAAAAACTCTTCAGCCAGATAAACGGCAGCTTCAAGATAACCTCCAGGATTACCTCTAACGTCAATAATTACAGCATCTAGTTCTTTCATTTTTATGTTAAGTTCAGAAACTGCTTTATCCCACTCTGTCTTGGTTTCGTCTCCAAATCTACTAATCCTAATATAAACAGTACCATCACCTTTATCTTCCCAAGTGACACTAGATATTGTTATAACCCCTCTAGTTATTGTCACATCCCTAGCCTCTGAGTCTCCTAATTGCAATGTTAACGTAACCTTTGTTCCAGAATTTCCTCTTATCTTTGAAACAGCTTCTGTAACAGAAAGACCAAACGTACTCTCACCGTTTATTTTTAAAATCTTATCTCCTGATTTGACACCTGCTGCTTTAGCAGGTGACCCATCTAGAGGAGCAACTATAATTAACTGATCTTCTTTTAACCCAAGTTCTGCTCCTATTCCTTCAAACCTACCTCCAAGTGATTCTCCAAAACTTTTATTTACTGCTGGTGGTAAGAAGGATGTGTAAGGATCTCCTAGAGACTCAACCATACCGGAAATAGCTCCGTAAATCATATCCTGAGGATTTATTGGTCTTTCAAGATAAGTTTCATTTAACATATCCCATACTTCCCAAAACAAAGAAAAGTTCATTTCCTTATCTGCAGGATATCTGTTTGTTATCTCTATTTTTGGTGGATTTTTCCTAACTTCGAATAGAAATCCTCTTTTACCAAAGTAATATCCGCCGTAAAAAAATCCAACTGCTATTAAAAATGTTATTAAAATTCTCTGAAATTTTTGAAATTTCATAAAAAACTTATTCTACTATGAAGAAGTTGGGCATTCTTATCTCCACAGAATTTTTATCTAAACCGAATCTCACAAATATACTAGATTCACTCACCCTGTCAACTACACCCACCCAACCAAAGTAAGGGTTTTGTAGAACCTGAACATTCGTACCTACATCAATATTCCTTATAAGATCTTTATCTTCCTCTAAATATTCTACCTTTTCTGTGGATGTTACTTCTAATTTACTTACTTCAATACTATTAGTGTTACCTTCCATCTTCAATACAGGATTTTCAATCTCTACAGGAATTCTTAAAATGTTCTTATCCCCTTCGAAAAAAACAAATCTATAAGGAACAGAACTTAGGAATTTATATACATTATCAGGAGTCTTCATCTTCCCAAATCCAGAAAAAATACCTAACGCAAATCCTTTGTTTTTAGCAAAATCGTAAACCTCTCTATTTACACTTCCCGCTATCAATGCTGAAGCTCCTAGTTCGATGGCTCTTTCTACTATGTCCAAACCAACAAAATGACCGATGTATATAATTTTCCCATTTATTCCTTTTGCAAAATTTTCAAGATAAGATTTTTTTAATACATCGGTTGGATTTGGAAAAACAACAAGCTCCCCGGACACCTGAACATCGGTGCAAGAACAAAACAGTATGTCTTTTGTTTTTGTCTCCAATAGAACCGATTTTTTATCAAATATTGATTTAACTTTTCCCCAAACTCCTGAAAGAAGAATATATTTCTTCTCGCTTTCAGAAAATACGTATGTTTTATCTTCTCTTAAGATTAAATTACCATCATAAGATGCATATATTTTTTCTGATTTTGATTTTCCAATTAAAGATCCTGAATAATAATATTTTTTATTGTTCTTAAAATTACTTGGTTTAAAATTGTTAGGAAGAACCATTTCATTTTGAGAAAAACGACATTCTCCCAAATGTTCAAAAGGTCTAACAAAATCCCCAACCTTTACACTCAAAACCCCATCAACAGGAAAAACCCTCTCTATGTAACAATTATTCTTTTCTTTTACTCTTCTAATTACTGGAACAAGCATATTTACTTCCTTCAAATGTCCTTCCAAATTGTTTTAAGCATTCGTTAAGGAGTTTTACATCCTTATATACACTCTTGTCGTCAGATCTAGTATCAAATACTAACCCCACAAGCCCTCCTTTTGTTTTCAAATTTAAGGTACCTAATTGACTGGTCTTAATAGATATTTTAGCGTAATTATCTAAATGTAGAGGCATAACAATAATTTTATCTTTTTCTATCTCAATAAATTGATCTTCACCGACACCTGTACTTAGTAGACACTCAACAGGACCACCGGCTCTAATAAACAATCCTAAGTTTTCTACAAAATCCTCTATGGAAAATAATTGATCTTTGTCATACATTTTTAAGGTCTGGGAAAGCAAAAAAGCATTATTTGAATCCAAATAAACATCAAAAGCTCCAAAACCCTTTAGCATTTCTAGAATTAAAATATAGTTTAATTCTTTACCAGTTACATTTTGAGCAAACCTCCCTCCTGTAAACATTATCTTTTTATTTGACTCTAATTTAAAATCTGAAGGAATTCTTTGTGTTATTTTTTCATCTACGTCACTTTGGTTTGAAATGTCATCAGAAACTATCTGAGGGTATACACAAAGATTAGAATAATAATTTAGCTGCTCTATTTCGTCCTCTTTAGGATTAATTTCCTTATCTTTACAAAGTGAAAATGAGTTAATAGTATCTTTTGTGACAAACGAATAATTATTAACAACTATTGGATAATAGTCATCAGAATTTTGAATTAAATCAGAAACACCTACAGAGAATTTTGTCTTTAAAGAAAGGTATGGGGGATCTATAAATCCTAAAGTCAAAATATCACAACTCTCAATCTTTATTTTTCTGTCAGATAAAATCTTTTTTATAACACTTTCATAAAACTCGTGCTCTAAGCACTGATTAGATAGAAGCCCCTTGGAATAAACGTATGGAAAGTTCAATATCTCTACTTTTTTCTTATCTTTTTTAATAAGAAAACTAACAACCGAAGTATCAAAATAGGCAGATAATAAAGGCATGGTTATATAATATCAACGACTATATCATGTGTCTATCAGTATAAGGAAGTAACGCCATATATCTTGCTTTTTTTATTTCAACTGCAAGAAGTCTTTGATTTTTAGTTGTTAATCCGTCGTATTTCTGAGGAATAATCTTCCCTCTTTCGTTAATGAATCTTCTTAATACGAGAACTTCTTTATAATCAGGTTTAGTGTTAGTTTCAGTAAAATAACAATTTTTAGCTATTGGTATTTTTCTTTCTCTTTTTTGTTTGTTATCTTTTTTCTTATACGCCATATATATTAAGAAAGTGTATCCCTCGCTTTAGCGAGGGATACAAGTTAATTATTTCTACTTCTTATCTTCTTCCATCGAACCATCGAGATCTCCAAGATCTAGATCTCCAAGGTCATCCAAATTAATTTCTTCTTCTACACCATTTTCAATTTCTGGGGCTTCTATATCACTTAGATCGTTTTCATCACTCATTTCATCTCCAGTCTTTTTAGGAGTTAGAATTATCATATCGTCTATGATAGTTTCTGTTTTATATCTTTTCTTACCATCCTCTCCCATCCAATCTCTGGTTTGAAGTCTACCTTCAACAAACACCTTTACTCCCTTTTTCAAGAGCTGCCCACATATCTCTGCTAGCTTGTTCCAAGCAACAACGTTATGAAAGTCAACAGACTGTTTCTTTTCTCCTTGCGTAACCCACTCCCTGTTTGTGGCTATTACAAAACTTGCTACTGCGTTTCCCTGAGGAGTATATCTCACTTCAGGATCTCTCGTTAAGTTACCTATTAGCATTACTTTGTTTAGATTTCTTGATGCCATAGTTCTTCTTGCCTCCTTATGCTCATTTCTGAGCAACAATTAGATACCTCACTAAACCACTTAAAAGGTTTAGTTTTTCTTTTAACTTTTTAATATTTGAAGATTCAGTTTCAAAAACAAAAACATCATAAAACCCCTCTGTGTCATGTTTTATCTCGTAAGCAAATTTTCTTCTTCCCCAATATTTGTTCTCTATTACCTTTGCTCCAACTGATTCAATTAGCTCAGATATTTTCTTAGACATATCTGTAGCACCTTCTTCTCCAAGGCTATTTTTATAAATTATCATCATTTCATATTTCATATGTTTTTTGTTCCAACTACGCTTAAATTATATATATTTAAATATAGCTGTCTATACCTTAAGTTCTATTTAAAATAGATTAGCAAAGACTTGGAAATGTTACCAAAAATAGATAAAAAGGCAATAACTAAACGCTAAATCTAAAAAGAACCACATCTCCATCACTCATAACATAATTCTTACCTTCTAATCTTACCAAACCTTTTTCTTTAGCCTTTTTTAAACTACCTATTGGAAGTAGTGTCTCAAAATTAATAATTTCAGCAGATATGAAACCACGCTCAAAATCAGTATGTATCTCACCAGCAGCCTGGGGAGCTTTGTATCCTTTCTTTATGGTCCAAGCCCTAACTTCCTTAGGACCAGCAGTTAAAAAAGTTTCCAACCCTAAAATCTCATATCCCTTCTTAATCAATTTGTCCAAACCTGAATACTCAATTCCTAACTCCTTTAAGTAATTTTCTCTCTCATTTTTATCAAAATCAGCTAGATCTGACTCCAACTTAGCACATATAATTATGCTCTCATTTAAACCTTCAGGTAATGTTTGATTATCTTTATTACTCAAAAACTTCTCATCTACGTTTAAAACATAAATTACAGGTTTTAAAGTTAATAAATTTAAATCTTTAGATGCTTCTAACTCCTCTTCGTTAAGTTTAAGTTCATTAGCTGATATCCCTTTGTTTAGATTTTCTAAAATCTTAGATGCAACCTCATACTTTACTGTTGTCTCTTTACTTGTAGAACCCCTTAAATCCTTTTTAAGATTATCTACTCTCTTCTCGAGCATTTGAACATCAGCAAGGATAAGCTCTGTAGTAACTATTTCCATATCAGATTTAGGATCAATAGAACCAGCTCTCACAACATTAGGATCATCAAAATTCCTTATAATATGGGCAATAGCATTAACTTCCCTAATATGACCTAAAAATTCATTCCCTAAACCTTCTCCTTGAGAAGCTCCTTTAACAAGACCTGCAATATCATAAAATTTAACAACAGCTGGAGTTAGCTTTTCTGGTATTTCTCTACCCTCAGACCCCCTTCCATAATCGTTGATTACAATCTTACATAATTCGTCCAATCTGGAATCTGGAACATCTACCATACCTATATTTGGCTCAATGGTGGCAAAAGGATAGTTGGCAGCCAAAGCAGCCTGTCTTTTTAATAAAGCATTAAATAATGTGGATTTTCCAACATTAGGTAAACCAACTATACCAACAGATAACATGAGATTATTCTATCATCTATTTTCATTGTTTCTTTCGATTCTTCTTTACACGGTAACTGCTACCTTTATCTTCATCTCTAAGTCTATCGGCTAGATACACTTTAATAAGAGATTGATAAGGTACATCTTGACTATTTGCTTTTTCCTTCAACCTCGCCAATAAATGATCTGGAAGTCTAATAGAAATAGCTTTTGTAGAAGGTTTTAGGTTTGGAAATACTGCTGGAACAAAATCACTAGGTTCATAGTATTCAGTAAGATCTAGGTTTGCCCAGAATTCAAATTCCTCTTCTTCGTCTTTAAATTTTGGTAATTTAAGTTCTTTCTTCATATAACTTGTACTCCTTTCTATTAAGATCTCTAGCAGATACTACTCGTATCTTTCGACCTCTTAAAGTAAATACTATAAATAAAAATCTATTTCTTGCAGTTCTTCCAATAACAATAAATCTACTTTCTTTTAAAGAATGTTTTCTATCCACAAGAATAAATTTATCTGATTTTCCCAGTAGCTCCTCACACTCCTTGCTTGTAACCTTGTGCTTAATCAAGCTTTTATTTATATTTCCACTATCCCAATCAAAATATAAAGGTCTATTCAGTTTAAGCATGTGGTTATATTGTATACTATGTGTATATACAATGTCAACGAATTATTATTTAAGTTCTTTTTGCAGTTTCTCCATCAACAAACTATAAAATCTTAAGTTATGAATTGTTGCTAATCTTAAGGATGTAGTTTCATCTGTTTTGAATAGATAATTAAGATAAGATCTAGAATATTTTTTACATAATAAACAATCACAAGCTTTGCTTACGGGCTCTAAATCATCGGAATACACTTGTTTACTTGGATCAAGGAAAGAATAAAAATTATCTTTTCTTACATCTATGTTTTCAATAGATTCAGCATTAAAAACATATAATCTGCTATGCCTAGCATCTCTTGTTGGAAGGACGCAATCGTAGATATAAAAGCCCAAATCAAAGCATTTAACAATATCATCCGGTTTCCCTACTCCTAAACCATAAAGAAAATATTCTTCTGGTGTATTTTCTGCAATTATTCTTGGTACATCAAAATTAAATTCTCCATTCTCCTTCATTGGCCAACCACCGTAACCTAACCCATCAAATCCAATCTTAACCAATTCCTTTGTACAGTACTCTCTTAAATCTAAATACTCCCCGCCCTGTACTACTCCTAATAGATAAGGTCTATCTTCTTTCTTTATCTTTTCTTTTTCGCATATTTTTAAAAACTCATCTTTTGATCTATTTGCCCAAAGAATAGTTCTCTCTACACTCTCTTTTGCTTTCTCATAAGATGAATTTGGATCTGTAAAATCATCTAAAACAATAACCATATCTGATTTAAGAAGCATTTGAAATTGAATTGATTTCTCCGGAGTAAGTTCTATCTTTTCTCCTTCTTTTGATTTAAAAGTTACCCCAGTGTCAGTAATTAATCCTCTACTTTGACTTGATTTAGCCAGTGTCATTACTTGAAAGCCACCAGAATCCGATATTACAGCACCACTCCATGACATAAATTGTCTAATACCTTCATATTTTTTTAGTTTATCAATGCCTAAATCTCTATACAAATGGTATGTGTTTACTAGTATTCCAGGAGTTTTAGTATTTTCTATATCAAGTGAGTCTAGTGTTCTAATTACAGCTCGAGTTGCATCAGGAAAAAATACAGGGAGATTAATTTCTCCATTTTTTGTTTTGAATTTCTTTAACGTTCTTTTAAAAACCATAGCTGAATAATACACATTAAGGATAAATAAACAAAAAATTAGTTAGGATTTCTCTTTAATCAAATCTTTAACAAAATCTTCTATTAAACTTTCTTTATCTGACAACTCTCCTCTAAGATAATTCCTCCAGTTACCAATGTGTTTTTCTAATCTTTCAAAAATCTTTGACATCGATTCCTTCTTATTAACTAACATTTCTCTACTATCCTCACTTCTTGCGTATATACCTGTTAAACTATGTACTGCTGTTACTGCAGTACTTGTTTTATTAACATTCTGACCACCTGGACCTGATGATCTAGATTGAGAATAGTTAATATCTTTATCTAAATCATTAAAATATGGATAATTCTGATTAAGAGACTTGATAACCCACTCAGAATAGTCATGTACTAATTCTTCTTTCATTTCCTCGCTTAAGCTACCAACAGGAAAATGCTCTAGCTCCTTCTTAATGTTAAAAACAGCTTCTTCTTTCCTCTTTATCTCAGCATCTTGTCTGTTTTGCTTATATATTGCTTCTATAGTCTCTTTGCCTCTTCTTTTTCCTTTTCCTCCACTACCCTCTTTTGAATTATTTGTAAATGAATCTTCCAAGTCCCAAAGATAATCCTCACTTACATCAGATAATTTAACGGTACCAGACATATAACATAATTATACACATAGTATTTACAAATTTTTTTGAGTCTTAATAAACGTGATAAAATAAAAATATGAATGAAACCGAAAAACTTCAAACAAATGTAACACCAGAAGATGAGGATTCGGATGAAACTCAAAAGGATGAGGTTACAAAATTAACTAATCCTATAAAATTTCTAAGTAATTTTAGAAGTAGCTCTTATTATAAAAAGGCATACGATGATTTTATAAAAGGCAAGACTTTTGACTCCGATGTAACTAACGAAGAAAAGCTAGAAACGTTTGAAAGTGTTGAAGCTGCTAGGCAATCACTGATGGAGTACGCAGAAAATACAAATTCCATTTTAAAATTTAGCCCAAGTGAGTATACAAAAGATTTTTGTAAGAATTTTTATGAATACAAAAAACATATGGAAGAAATTAGAGAACAAAACTTTACTTCTGACAGAGATGCAATTATCGCATTAGATCAAGTTAGATCTAACCTCCATATGGAAGCCGCACTAGAGCTTGTAAGACAAAGTCTAACAAAATCTACTAAGCTGGCGAGAGGTTTAGTAGAAATAATGATAATAGAAAAAGGACTAGAGAATTTTTCTAATGCTAGAGTAAGTGAAAATGAAAGACTTAGATCACAATTAATGTACAACCCCGAGAATTAC
>CAZADQ010000018.1:5389-9072 GCA_964483965.1 uncultured Candidatus Saccharibacteria bacterium | reverse complement strand
AAGTACCAAATACTTACTGATTTGTCCGGGGAAGAAGATGCCAATGGTTATATGGACTTTAAAATGACTGGATCAGAGAAGGGAGTTACCGCTATACAATGTGATATGAAAGTAAAAGGTATTCCTATGGACGTACTACCTAAAATATTTGAACAGTCAAAAGAGGGTAGAATGTTTATTCTTGGAGAAATGAAGAAAATTATTGATAAGCCAAGAGAAGAAGTATCAACCTATGCTCCAAAAACAGTAACATTGCACATAGATCCAGAAAAAATTGGGATGGTAATAGGAACTGGGGGAAAAGTTATAAGGGAGATACAGGAAAGAACTCAATCTGAAATATCCATCGAAGAAGATGGGAAGGTTGTTATATCCTCTGTCGATAAGGAAAAAGCAGAAGAGGCTTTAAGAATTGTCGAAGGTATGACCAAGAATGTTGAAGTTGGTGAAACCTACGAAGGCAGAGTTAAGGAGATATTAGACTTTGGGGCTTTGGTAGAAATACTTCCTGGGAAAGTTGGATTGCTTCATGTTAGTGAGATTACAGACACTTATGTAGAGGATGTTAGTAAGTGGTTAAAAGTTGGTGATAGCGTTAATGTTAAAGTAATTAGTGTTGGCGAGGAAGGTAAGTTTAGCTTATCAAAAAGAGCCTTTGATGATCCTAACTACGTAGCTCCAGAAAGAAACAATAGGGGAAATGGTAGGAGCAATAGTGGTAGAAGACCTCCTTTTAGAAGATAGTTTAAATATATTTAATTTATATTTAATTAGTTTTTTAACAGTAGTATAGCGCTAAGTCTTTTACTGCATTATAATTAAAACGATGAAAAGAATCTGCCCTTTTTGTAAGTCTAATTTACATTCAAACAGTGTTTATTTTTGCGCGTATTGCGGCAATTTACTTCCTGGAACCCTTCAATTAAAAGATATATCATTTAAAAAAAGTGAAAGAGTTATCATTAAAAAATCTAAAAGAGTAAGTAAGATTCAGGATATTTTATTAAAGAAAATATCCAAGTACGCTACGCCAAAACATTTTCTTATGGGAATATTATTCCTAATATTAGTTGGTTTAGGTTTTTTTCTTTTGGTTAAAATCTCAAATTCAAATGTTTCTAAGATGTTAAAGGATGGTCAGATTGTTGAAACAACTGAGAATGTTTCGAGTGTAGTAGTTTCCAAAGAAAATATGCCTGTAGAGAAGAATATTGTAAAAATAAACATAGACGCAAAGTCTGGGTTATTTGGTCAAAGAAATATATACGAGTACGTTCCCTACGATGTTGATTTTTATGCTGAATTCAACGATTCTAATACGCTAGCTTCTTACTTTAGTTTTATGGGTGGGGAATTTTTTACTCTTACTGAGAAGTTAGATGGTAATATTGATTCTTCTTACTCTGCATTTTTTATTGAAAAAGAGGGAAGAAGAGGTTGGGTTTTTATTGTGTTTCCATTAGATGAAACTTTAGATTACGGTATGTATAATGGTTTGGTAGTAAGTAGTGTGGATAAAGCATTGGTTATATCATTACATGCTAGATTGATAAATGAAGTTGTAACTTCAAAGTCAGGAGTAACAAAGAATTTGTCTTTAAACCCAGCTTTTATAACTTTGAAATCTAGCATTCCTGTAGAGGGAAAGGCTTTTATTTTATCTTTAACAGAGGGAGGAAACACAGTACTTGGTGAGTTATCCAGAAGTACCTCCTCAGATGATTTGAAAGATATAGTTAATAATTTTAAGAAAGACAAATTTAATTATTTAGTTGTTCAGTAATTTTAAATTTAAAAATGGCAGTTAAAGAATATTTATTTGAAGAGTTAAAAACATTAAGCAAGAAGGTAGAAGGGGCTAAAGGTCTTCCCGAGATACTGAGGGAGAGACTTGAGCAAATGATAGATAGGCTTGAAAGAATGGCTAAATTTGGCCATTACGCTTCAGAATTTGATACCTTATCAAGGTATATTGACGTGGTAACCTCTATTCCTTGGTTTGAAGAAACAAAAGATAAACTAGATTTGGAAAATGCTAAAGAAATTCTTGATAAAAATCACTACGGTACGCAGTATTCAAAAGATAGAATTCTTGAGTATCTTTCTACGCTAATTCTCTTAAAGAAACGTGAGAAAGACGCAATAGGAAAATCCCCAGTACTGTTGCTAGTAGGACTGCAGGGTGTTGGTAAAACTACGCTCGCATATTCTATAGCTGAAGCATTAGGAAGAAAGTTTGAAAGAATCGCCCTAGGAGGTATAGGTTCTACCCTTGAATTGAGAGGTAAAAGCAAGGCATTTCCTGAATCAGAGCCTGGGCAGATTACTAAAGCCTTAATAAATACAGGAGTTAAAAATCCATTAATTTTACTTGATGAGATAGATAAAGCTAGTGGTGAACAGGGTTTGAGAATGGATATTATGGCAGTGCTTTTAGAAATACTAGATCCTAAACAAAATGTAGCATTTAGAGACCACTATGTGGATTATCCAATTGATTTGTCCAACGTTCTTTTTATCTGTTCCGCTAACAACACGGGTACTTTGTCAACAGCCTTGATGGATAGAATGGAGATAATAAAAATGCCTTCTTATAGCGATCAGGAAAAAATAGTAATAGCCAGAGATTATTTAATGCCCAACATACTTGAAAATTCCGGTCTAAAAAAAGAAGAGTTGGAGATTGATCCAGATTTGTGGCCAGGTATTGTAAGACCATTTGGTTATGATTCTGGAATAAGAAGTTTAGGAAGAACTTTGGAAGCAATTTGTAGAAAAGTTGCTAAAGAGATAGTTGAAGGAAAGGTAGATAAAGTTAATATAACTGCTGAAAATTTAAAATATTATCTCCCACAATAGAAAATAAATGGATAAAGAAAAATTAATTCACCAAATATCTTCAAGTATAAAAGAATGCAAGAAATGTAGATTACATACTACAGCTACAAACTCAGTTCCAGGAGAAGGAAATATCAATTCCAAGATAGTTTTTATTGGAGAGGCCCCTGGACGCTTTGAAGATATTTCTGGAAGGCCTTTTGTTGGAAGAGCTGGAAAGTTATTAGAGAACTCTCTAAATGATATAGGATTTAAAAGAGAGGGTGTTTGGATAGGAAACATTATAAAACACAGACCACCAGATAATAGAGAACCATTACCCGATGAAATATTGTCTTGTAAAGATTTTCTAGATCTTCAACTTAAAGTTATATCCCCAATAATTGTTGTTACATTAGGTAGATACTCCATGAACTATTTTTACCCTGAAGGGAAAATATCTTTGGATAGAGGTAACTTGATAAAAACAAGGAATTACTACATATATCCTGTATACCATCCTGCAGCGGCTCTTAGAAGTTATGGTGTTTTGCAGGAATTTAAGAAGGATTTTGAAAAGATACCTGAAATGTTAGAGAAAGCTGAAGAATTACTTAAAAACGATAAAGGAGATAATGAGAGCACCCAAAATCAATTGTCTGATGATGGACAATTGATTTTAGGTCTGTAGAATTAATTTGTGAAGTCTTACTACGATAAAGATAATAAAATAGGTCAGGAAAGAAAAGCTGTTAAAATTATTTCCATAGGCGGGACAGAGAAAGTAAATAAAAATCTTACTGTTTACGAATGTGGGGAAGATATGATTGTTGTTGATTGTGAAGATTCAATTTTGATAAGTAAAA
>CAZADQ010000018.1:711-5379 GCA_964483965.1 uncultured Candidatus Saccharibacteria bacterium | reverse complement strand
TTCCTGATATTTTTGATATGCCTGGAGTAGATGTCTTGATTCCTGATTTCACTTATATAATTGAGAATTCCCATAAGTTAAGAGGTGTTTTCATTACCCATGGGCACGAGGATCACGTTGGTGCTATCCCTAATCTTCTGCTGGAACTGCCAAATACTTCGATTTATGCTAGTAAGCTTGTAGGAGAGTTTTTGAAAGTAAAGATGACGGAAAAAGTTTTTAGTTCAGTTGGAAAGACTTTTAAATACCACTTATTTAATCCAGAATCAGGAACTGTTAATCTTGGAAATTTTAAAATATCTTCTTTTAGAATAAATCACTCTATACCTGAATCAATGGGTATCGTAATTAAAACCTCAGAAGGAACATTACTTCATATTGCTGATTATAAGTTTGATGAAAATCCTGTTTTAGACAAGCCCGCTGATGTTGATACAATAGAAAGATTGGGGAAAGAAGGTGTTTTATGTTTGTTATCTGATTGTTTGGGTATAAATTCAGAAGGACATACAAAATCTGAAAGTACTTTATCTAATACCTTTTTTGATCTTTTTGGTAGAGCTGGAAAAAGACAGATTCTAGTTACCACCATGTCCTCAAACATTTCTAGAATGTATCAAATAATGAACGCTGCCAATGAATTTGGAAGAAAAATAGTTCCCAGTGGCAGATCTGTTGAACAAATGATAGATGTTGCAAGAAGATTAGGATACTTACCTTTTCCAGACGATTTTTTTGTTGAGGAAAAATTTTCCCAAAAATATCCTCAAGAGGAGCTTGTTTATCTTATAGCTGGTACTTATGGACAACCTGGATCATCTCTAGGAAGATTAAGCAGAGATGAGCACGAAAGCATCCGTTTGAAAGAAAATGCAATGGTAATATTCTCAGGAGATCCAAACCCTCCAGGTGCTGATGTTATGGTGGAGAAAGTGATGGACGCACTTACATTAAAGAATGTTGAGGTCATATACAGTGAGATTCAGAATGATTTACATGTTTCTGGCCATGCAGTAAGAGGTGACATTGAAAGAATGATTAAGTTAGTAAATCCCAAATACCATATACCTATAGGTGGCACTATTACAAAAATGAGAGCTTACACAAATTTAGTAGGTAAATTGGGAGTATCCAAAAACAGAGTTTTTGAGTGTTTAGAAGGAGACTCCGTAGAGTTTTTAAATGGTAACGCAAGAAAAGGTAAACACTATAAAATTGAACAGGTTTATATGGGAAGCAACAAGGTTGATGAGTTAAATCCGGTAGTTGTGAAAGATAGAAACATCCTTTGTTCTGATGGAGTATTTGTTGTTGCTATACCAATATCTGAGAGAGGGCAGGTAATGTCTAATAAAGTTGAGGTGATTACAAGAGGTTTCATATATGTTAAAGATTCTAAAGACCTTATGGACAAATCGAAGAAATTTATTACTAAAAAATTAAATAATGTTAAAGATGGAAAAAGAGATCTAAGTGATATTAAGAAAAAACTCGAGAGAGATATAAGTGCTTTTCTTAAGAAAGAGACTCACATGTCTCCAATGATAATTGTTCATTTCATTACAATATAAATTATAGCGTTATTTTAAAGCTCCAGGGTTTTGTGCTATTATAAAGCTAATGTCCAGAGGAAGACGAAGAAAATTTAGATTAAATCTCAATATTAAGCCAGAGACAGTAAGGTTTATAATATCTCTTGTTTTGTTATCTATAGCAATTATTAGTTTAATTTCCTTCTTTTCACCTTCTTATAAATTAAATTCTAAGGTACAGCATATTTTAAATACATTTTTTGGCAACACATCTATACTTATTCCTTTTGTAGTAGGAAGCTTTGGAATGTTGTTTATCGATAAAATAAATTCTAAATTCAAAGAAGCAAGGGTATTCATTGGGCTTTTTTTAGTTTTATTTTCATCGTCAGGTTTGCTCCACGTTTTAATTTCAGAAGAAAAGGCTCTTTATGTTGCTAAAGAAGGTGAGGGGGGAGGGTTTCTAGGTTATAAGATATCCAGTATTTTAACCTCGTGGGTAGGTACATTCGGAAGCTTTTTGTTGCTTTTGATAATTTTTATTGCCTCTCTAGCTTTGATTTTTAATATATCTCCTGGGAATATAGTCGACTTTTTTAAAAATAATAAGTTTGCGTCTGAAATTATTGGAAATTTAAAATCAATTTTTCAGAAAAAAGGGAATAACCAATTTGAAGAAAATGAATCTAGTATTGAGTTAGATGCAGGAATGATAAACGACTTTAAAGAAGAAAATACTTTAGGTTCAGAGGTATATCACGAAGAACCCGAGCAAGCTCCACTTTTTGAAATAGTGCAGTCTATGTCTGAGCCACAGTTTGATAGTTCTAGAGTTACTGTTGATACTTTGGTTCCTGCCCCATCTTTAAAAATATCATCCGTTCCTTCTGATAGAATATGGAATTATCCTCCGTACACTCTTCTTGCAGAACCTCCTGCAAGGGTGTGGGATAAGTCTGATGTAGATAGAAGAGTAAAAATAATAAAAGATACGTTAGAATCATTTGGAGTAGACGTTGATATAGATGTTCAGGAAAATGTTAAAGTTGGTTCATCTGTTACACAATATGCTGCAAAGCCGAAATCAGTCACAAATATAGCAAAAATCTCTAGTCTTCAGGGCAACCTTGCCCTTGCTTTAGCTTCTCCTACAGGGTCTGTAAGGATAGAGGCACCTATTCCAGGAAAATCTTTAATTGGAATAGAAGTTCCAAATACAAAACGTACTATGGTTTACTTCAAATCTCTTATAGATTCTGAAGTTGTAAAAAATTTAAAATCAAAGCTTGCTGTAGTTCTTGGGGAGGATGTAGGAGGAAAAGTTGTTACATATGATATTGGTAGCATGCCTCACCTTTTAATTGCAGGAACTACTGGATCTGGTAAATCAATATTTATCCACAACATCTTGCTCTCTATACTTTTTAGAGCAACCCCTCAAGAAGTTAAATTTATTCTTCTTGATCCTAAAAGAGTGGAACTTATTCATTACGAGGGTATACCTCATTTACTTACACCAGTAATCACTGAAATGGATAAAGCACCCTCCGTTTTCAGATGGGCTGTTGAGGAAATGGAAAAGAGGTATAAATTATTTGAACAGGCTAGAGTTAGAAATGTTGATTCTTACAATGAAAAATCCGGCATACAGGTAATGCCTTATATTCTAATAGTTGTTGATGAGTTGGCCGATATTATGATGAAAGACCCTCAGGGGATTGAAAAAAGCATTATTAGACTTGCTCAAATGGGGAGAGCTACCGGAGTCCATTTGATACTTGCTGTGCAAAGACCTGATAAAGATATAATAACTGGACTTATCAAAGCCAATATTCCTTGTAGAGTTGCTTTCCAAGTTTTAAATCAAATTAACTCAAGAGTCATCATTGATCAACCAGGAGCTGAAAAGTTGCTTGGAAAAGGAGATATGCTTTTTGTTCCACCTGACACTATGAAGCCAATTAGACTTCAGGGTGCATACATATCGGATAAGGAAACTACAGATGTTGTTAAATTCTTGAAAGATCAGGGTTTAGAGACTGAATATAACGATGAGGTTTTAAAGATGCCTCTAGACTCCTCAAAGGGAAGTGTAACCTCTAATTGGGGTGGAAACGTAGACAAGGAGTTTGATAGGTCAGTTGATATTGTAATATCAGCGGGTAAAGCATCAGCTTCTTTGCTTCAAAGAAAATTATCTATTGGATACGCTAGGGCGGCTAGAATTATAGATGATATGGAGTCTAAAGGAATAGTAGGTCCGGAGGTTAGTGGAAGTAGAGGAAGGGATGTTTTAGTAGACAGTGTTCCGGATAGATTAGATAAATATGAAAGTGATATAAATTCAGACCCAGGGTATGACAAAGAGGATTTTACTGATGAGGATTTTCCAAGAAACTCTGATTAACAACCTATTGTTTTAAGTTCAAAGTCTTTACTTCTGCTTCTATAAACTTATCAAGATCCCCGTCCAACACTCCTTCGGGATTTGAGCTTTCAACACTGGTTCTTAAATCTTTTACTAGTTTGTATGGATGAAGAACATAGTTTCTAATTTGGTTACCCCATCCGGGAGTTTTATAGTCTCCTTTCAGGTCTTTTGTTTCTCCGGAAGATCTTTCTTCCTCAATTTGATAAAGTTTTGATTTAAGAATCTTTAGAGCTTTTTCTCTATTTTTTCCCTGATATCTTTCTTCCTGACACTCAACTACAATTCCTGAAGGTTTATGCTTAAGTCTTACCGCTGTTGATACCTTGTTAACATTTTGCCCACCCTTACCACCTGATCTAAAGAATTCCCAGACTAAATCTTCATTTTTTATTATAATTTCCTCAGCATCTTCAATTACTGGTATAACTTCCACAAGAGCAAATGATGTTTGCCTAAGACTGTCTGCATTAAAAGGAGATTGTCTAACAAGTCTGTGTGTTCCATGTTCTTTTTTCAAGAATCCATAAGCGTAATTACCTAATATTTCGATTGTAGCTGTTTTAATCCCAGTCTCATCCCCTGGGGTCTCAGATACAGATGATGCTTTCCAACCCTTTATTTCGGCGTACCGTAAATACATTCTTAAAAGCATCCCAGCCCAATCTGTGGCCTCAGTACCACCTTGTCCCGCATGTATTGACAATA
>CAZADQ010000018.1:0-701 GCA_964483965.1 uncultured Candidatus Saccharibacteria bacterium | reverse complement strand
TTTATCAACATTTTCTGTATCTCTGCTGTCCAGATACAGTTGTAACATATCAAAATCTTCTATTTCTTTTTCTAAACTTGAAAGTTCCTTTGATAGATTCTTTCCCTCTTCCCAATTTTTCCAAACGTTTTCATCTTTTAACTTTTCTTTAATATCTAAAATTTGTTTTCTTTTTTCTTCTATCTTTAGGGATTTTTTTAGCTGTTCAAGTCTCTTTTTGTATTCTTCCATGGGTAGCATTATATACTAAATACATCCATTCCAAGAGTTAGACTATCCCCAGCTTTTATATCATTTTTAAGTATTTTGATAGCAAGGTAAGATTCAACTGAATCTTCTATAGCTCTGGCTAAAGGTCTTGCTCCCCACTGAGGGCTATAACCTCTTTTGATAAGTTCATCTATAAGTTCTGGTTTATAGCTTATGGAAATTCCTTTTTGTTTTGCAGTTTCTTCTACTCTTTTTAACATCAATTTTGTTATTTCTCTCAAATTATCTATCGATAGGGGATTAAATACTACTATCCCTGTAAATCTGTTTAATAATTCCGGTGCAAATTTATTTCGTACATCTTCCATTGCCATTTCCTGCATTTTTTCATACGATCCGCCTGTGTCAAAAATAGCTTGAATTGACTTAGTACCAACGTTACTTGTTGCTATTATTATGGTGTTTGTAAAATCCACCTCATTCCCAAGAGT
>CAZADQ010000017.1:0-9115 GCA_964483965.1 uncultured Candidatus Saccharibacteria bacterium | reverse complement strand
TCCAAGCAAATTTATAATAAAAGAAGAAAAAACTATCCCAAGAATTCCTATAAATACCCCCGAAAAGATTAAAAAATAAATTGTTTTATTAAAAGTATTTCTAAGCTTCTCTTTTCCTCCCACCATGTTACCAACCAATATTGGATAAACCGAATTCATAAAGAATGTAGGAACTACCAACAAAACTTCAAAAACCTTATAAGGAAGTGAATAAATAGCCACACTTTCTGTATTGTTTAAGCCATAAGAAACAGGAAGTTTAAGAAAAGAAAGCATTAAAGCATCTTCTTTAAAGCTAATTTGACTAAAGACAAACATAATACCTATAGGAAGAGACGATGAGAGAAGAAACTTCCAAAGAGTTTTATCAAAAGAAAAATCCGGTTTTACACCTAGCTTGCCAACAAAGAAGAGACACAGAATGAACGTAACAACCCCTCCTATTACATAGGAAAAATTAACCCACATAACATCTAGTTTTAGAAAAGAGAAAAATATAACTAAAATTAGTATGACCACATATCCTAAAGTGTAAGATATTACTGAAAAATCGTATTTTAACCTAACCTGAAAGAAAATATTAGCTGTTGAATATAGAGCTTGAGTCAAAAGTACAAACAATCCTAATGAAATACCATTTATCAATTCTTTAGAGTAAGGGAAGAGATTAATTGAGAGGAAAACTAGAAAAATAAGAAACAATGAGAAAACTAATCTAATGAGAAGTATACTACCAAAGTACTTATTTGCCTTTGTCCAATCTTTTGATAGTTCCCTTGACGCGATGGCGTTTATTCCAAAGTCAACAATAACAAAAAACAGAGCTGGCCATGATTGCATTAAGCTAAAGGCACCGTAACCTACTCTACCGTAAGTACGAGTTATTATCACAACAGCAAGCATAGTTATGGACATACTTACAACTTTTCCAGCTATTTGGTATATCGTATTACTAGCTATTTTTGTTGCTGTGTTAGATTTAAACACCATATATTGCATTAATCTGGACAGTTATGAATATTAACGTTTCCAGTAACAAGAGAAGGTGGTTCCCCACTAACCTTTTTCAACTTTTTTATTACGTCATAGTGTAAATATGGTACTTTATCTTTATTTACCCAGGAAAAGTGATCAAAAGGAGGATCGTACTTTACAGTAAAAGGCATAACAGCTCTAACTCTTTCATCTTTTAACCACACTTCTTCATAAGCAGTTGAAAAATTTCTAGCAACAGTCTCGACAGGTAAAAAAGATGGGTTGTATTTTTCTCCTTCCGCGTGCGCCCACCCAGTCTCCGTTATAAAAACCGGAAGATTTTTAGAAACTCCTAAATCGTTTTTAAGAAAATCAAGTTCGGTTTCATAAGCCTTTATACTTTTTCGTCCTGTATCATAGGGATTTCCAGTAAAATTAGGTTGGGGGTATGGGTGAGATGCCCAACCGTCTAGCTTATCAAAAATACCAGGAATTTCTTCATTCATAGATTTCATAAAATCAAAAGCATCTACGTTATCCTCCAGACCTGAAGAACTAGTATTAAAAGCGCCGTTTAACATATAAAAATCCTGGTTTATATCTTTAAAGGTTTTGATAGTATAATCCAAAACTTTTGCGTACTCTTTTGGGCTTGCCTTTCCAAACCAAAATTTGTCGTCATTGGGCTCATTATATACACTTATGTATCTATACCTAATTGGCCATAGGAAACTGTTTAAAAATTCAGCTGCTTGCTTTGTCTCTTTCTTATAGTTTTTTACGTCTAGATTCCATAGCTGTATTACGGGAATAAGGCGCTTTGATATTAGCTGATCAAAGACTCTTCCCCACTTATCACGATCGTAATCCTTAACGCTATAAGGAATAAGAACGTATCCCCACTCACCACCGTTGGAGTTAACTAAATTTTGTGCTATTTCAAACAGATCCTTCTCCTCAGCATAGATGTATAATCCGAATTTATTATTTTTTTCCCAGTTTGGGTTATCCCCAGAATAGTAAACATACTCTAAACTTTGAGAAATAATACAAGGAGATGAATCTATAATAACTTGGTCCTTAAAATCATAATCTAAACTTACCTCCTCATTAAACCTCTCTTCTATCACTTTATTAAGAAAAACACTCAGATAACCTTTATAGTAAAGTAAAAAAAACAGCCCAAAGATAAATACAATCAATAAAATCACTAAGGGATTTAACTTTCTTTTCTTTAATTCCTGCACTTCCATATTTACCTAATTTTAACATCTTTAACCTCAAGACTATCTTTTTATTATCGTGTAAAATAAACTACGAATGAGAAAAGAGCTAAAAATTATACTGCCAATATTCTTACTATCCATCCTTCTATTTTTAGTATTGTATAGCATAAAACAAGATGGTGGGAATTATAAGACAGTGTCTCCTTTCTCTAAAAATTCCAATATCTTTTCTTTTTTCTCTAATTCTCGTGAAAAACCAAAGAAAATAATATACGGGTACTTACCATATTGGAACATAAGTACTATTAATTATCTTCAATTGGATAAAATAACTGACATTGCTTATTTTGGCTTATATTTAAACGGGAATGGAACTTTTAAAGAAATGGTGGAAGGTGAAGATGGTTCTATAATAAAAGAACCCGGATATTTAAATTGGAAAACTAGTGAAGATGTAAATAAGCTTATTAATGACTGTAAAAATAAGGGGATCAGATTCTCTCTTACAATCATAGCTCACGCAGACGAGGAGAATGACGCTTTTCTAAACTGCAGAGAATGCTGGGACACGCTCTTATCAAATCTTAAGCTGGAACTTGATGAAAAAGGAATAAGGGACGTAAATTTAAATTTTGAACACGCAGAGGGAACGGATGAAGGAATTGATCAAAGATTTTCCGAGTTTACAAAATTCCTAAATGACGAGTTAGATAAAACTTACGGAAATTCGTATCTAGTTGTGTCTGCTTTTGGAGATTCTGCAACTCAGGAAAGAGTAAGTTCAGACCTAGATAACTTAGGGAGAAACGCAGACGGTATCTTTATCATGGCTTATGATTACCACAGACCTTTATCAGATACAGTTGGTCCAGTATCTCCTATTGAAGGACCAGGAGGAGATGTTACAGAAACTATAAATGACTTTTTAACCAAAATACCACCAAGTAAAATAATACTTGGACTTCCCTACTATGGCTATAATTGGCTTGTAGAGGATGACGGACAGTATTCAAAGAGAGTTGAAGGTTCAAATGAAAATGGTTTTTCTCAAGCTCAATCTTATGAAAGCGTTATGAACACTATCATAGAAACAAAATCACAAATCAAATGGAATGAAGAAGGAAAATCACCCTATTTCACTTACATAAGTCCAGAAACAAGTCAACTAAGAACTGCATACTACGAAAACTCTCAGTCCTTAAAAGCTAAATATGACCTAATAAATTCGAATAATCTTGGTGGAGTCGGTATTTGGGCACTAGGGTATGATGGTGGATATACAGAACTTTGGGATGCTTTATATGACTCTTTTATAAAAAATTGAATAATTAAAAAATAAATCCAAATCCAAAAGAAAATAGAAAAATCCATATTATAAAAGAATAAACGTATTGTAATGGTATGGGACCTAACCAATCTTCGTGCCACGGTATATTATTCTTATTAAACTTTTTAATTCCGAAATAAGGATTTAATACAAACCAAAGAAAATCTTCACAATTTGTAATTAACATATATGCAGAAAGAATTATTGCTTCTGTACGAATATCCCACCTCATAAATAAAAATGAACTGTGCATTAAGAAAAGAACACATATAAACAGAAAAATATGGTAACCAGTAAAGGACCCTTTTAAACCAGGGATTTTATTAAAAATTTTTAAGTTAAATTTCCAAGTTGGGAGTTTTTCAGCCCAGCCGTGTTTACCTTCAACTTGTATTTCAAAAAGAGATAGAAGGGTTGCAGATACTAAACAAAAGATAAAATACTTAACTAATATAATGGGCATATATTATTTATACACCAGATTAGAAAAGTAGACGATACATTAAAATATGGTGGGCCCATCAGGATTCGAACCTGAGACCTTTGCAATGTGAATGCAACGCTCTAACCAACTGAGCTACGAGCCCAAAATATTTTCTAATTATCATTTTACTACACCTTGTACTTTTTACCCATCTGGAATACGATTATATAAATATGTTCGACAAAAATGTTAAAAAAGCCATAGGGGAATATATTTTACTATACTTGTGTTTTTATAACATTTGAAATAGCATTTAGTAGTGAAAAAATCTAGTTTAGTGTTCGATTTAATAATTAACTTTCTTCAAATAATTTTTATACTTATTTCAGTCTTTCTTGTTGTATATTTTTTCATTGCGCAACTACTAGAGGTAACTGGGGATTCTATGTACCCCAATTTTCACGATAAAGAACAAATAGTAGCTGAGAAAATATCAGTAAAAAAAAGTAGTATAAAAAGAGGTGACGTAGTTATATTTAAACATCCGTTTGAAGATAAACTATTAATAAAAAGGGTAATAGGCTTGCCTGGAGAAACTTTTGAAATTAAAGATGGTTTTATCTATATAAATGGTGAAAAACTAAACGAACCTTACTTATCAGATGAAGTTAAAACAAAGGGACATAAACTTCTTGAAGAGGGACCTCAATATAAAATTAGAGATGATTCCTATGTTGTATTAGGAGACAATAGAGAAGAAAGTACCGATTCAAGAGAGTGGGGATATGTAGACGAAGAACTTTTAAAGGCAAAAGGTGTTTTTGTTTACTACCCATTAAGTAATATTAGATTTATAAAAAGCGTAACTTATTAGGAAATTAGTAAAAATAACTTATTTCTTAGACTCTTCCATCCCTTTTTCTTTTTCACTACTTTCTTTTACGTTAACTTTCTTTCTATCTTTTGTTTTCCATACAAATTCAACGATACCCTTTACTTTAGAAAAAATAGTATAGTCCTTACCCATTCCTACGTTGTCTCCAGGTATTATTCTTCTTCCTCTTTGTCTAATTATTATTTGACCAGGTTTAACTTCACCACCTCCGTAAACCTTAACTCCAAGTCTTTTTCCAGAAACGTTACCACCCTGTACAGCTTTTGTTCCACCACCTTTTTTATGTGCCATATTATTTACCTTCTTTCAATTTTTTGACTGCTTTCTTGGTAGTTTTTTTAACCTTTGGTTTACTAGCCTTTTCTGCGCTTTTTTTCTTAACCTTACTTACTTTATCTAAGTCACTTTTCTCCTCTATCTTACTCTCCAGCTTTTTCTCACCACCTAAAGATATAGAATCAATTTTTATAATACTTATAGGTTGTCTATGGCCTCTTACTCTTTCATATCTTGATTTCTTTTTAAATCTTGCAACTCTAACCTTTTTACCTAGTTTTTCTTCTAAAACAGTTGTTGAAACAAGTACTTCTTTAATTTCCGGGTATCCAAAGTTATTTTTTGAACCATTTGAATACATTAAAACCTCTATTTTTAAAGGTTTTTCCTGTCTTTCCAATTCAATTACATCCCCCTCATGGATTAAAAACTGCTTTGACCCTAATTTTATTACTGCATATTTTTCCATACTAAACATAAGGATATTACACTAATAAGGATATTTCAGCAATACCAAAACTACAAACCTTACCAATGAGATACCTTTAAAGTTCTGAACTTGTCCCTACTATAATCAATAGATCATAAGTAACATCATCCGGTAAACTCTCCTCACTTATCTTTATTTCCGGAAATTTACTTTTAACATCATTGCTCACAAGGTCCCTGTAACCTTCTGGGGCATCTTTCTTAAACGTTAAAATAGTAGCTTTTGTTGTATTGTCTGCGGTAGCTGGTTCATCTACCACATAGCCTAAACCTTCCAAGAATTCCTTAGTCTTAGCCGCCAAACCACTAACCCCAGCTCCGTTTTCTACCCTAATTTTTAAGTCCTCTCTCTTTAATTCAGCATCTACCTTTTCTTGAGTATCTTGTTGGTTATTCTGAACATTTTCTGAACTCTCACTTAAAACTTGTGTATTCTCACTATTCTGATTTTGAGCTAGCTGGGTATTCTCCGATGAATTTCTATTCTTTAAAAAAAGATAACCTCCATAAAAACCTCCTAAAAGAATAAGAATTGCAAGTGCGGATCCAACAGCAACAAGTGAGGCACTTTTAGACTCAACGACAGGAAGTGGAAGGAGATTTAATACGTTAATTTGGCTATCTACCATTTCCATATCTGTATCTAATAAATAATTAACAATCACGTGTTGTTCATATCCTACTGGTATATCTGATTTATCACTAAAACTAGGATAATCTATCTTTTTTATCTCATATCCTCCTAATGTTAGGTAATCACAATTCATAGTAAAAACATGTTTAATTGGACTTGACCTTTTATAGAATGACAGTTCTTTTATTAAGGATTGTAGTTCTTCCTCAGTTCTGTCTTTTTCTGTAATATCAGCAAAGAAAACACCATTAAGCTCAGATAAGGCTATCATCTGTCTATCACCAGTCTTTGCAATAAAAATTGCGGGATCGTTTACCTTTTCATATTTAGGAAGAGCTAGGACCCACGGAGTTATGCTTTTTAACCCAATACCAATATTGTTTGATACCTCTATATACTTTTCAACAATATCTTTTTTAACTCCAACAAACTGATACACAAAAGGTGCTATTTTTCTGTAGGAAAAGAAAATTTCCTCAAGCGGAATATCCGAAGCTTTTTCTTTTAACTCAGAAACTATCTGCTCCTCTAAATCTACGTTTTTCTTTGATATGGTGACGTATCTTAAATAAACATCTTGTGTTTCAATGATAAAGTTTAAGCTAAGTTTGTTTTTGCTTAAGGATGATATCTGAGAAATCATGTCTCCTAACACTCGAGAAAAACCAAGCGTATCAAGTATTCTTGTATCGTCGGCAATCTCTTTAGAAACATCAACAAGGGTTGTTCTCAAAGAGGATTCCTTATCAACAGTAGATAGTCTAACTACATTTCTATTTAACGAGATAATTAAATCTTGCATAGATTAAATATAACATAATTATACTTTTTCTATCCTGTCTTCTTCCCCTGCAACAATTTCTTCTGCCAAAAGCTTTCTTTTTATATCTTCTTTAAAACTCTCAACAATTTCAAATGTCTCATCGTCTTTTTTGTATGTGAGAATTATCTTATCGGAAACTAGTAAATTTGATTCCTTTCTTAAATCCTGCATACTCCTAATAAATTCTCTTAATTTTCCCTCCTTAACAAGTTCTGGAGTCATTCTCAAATCAAGCTTAACTAATTTAGAGTCGTCGTATTGCCAATCCCCTTCTTGATACTTCTCATCAAGGGAGTCAACTACTTCGATACTTTTAACGTTAACTTCATCTAATATTAATTTCTTAAATTCACTGGGCACGTCATTTGACTTATCTATTTCAATAGATGCTAAGACTTGTCTAACAGGTATAGATTTCTTAACTCTTATCGATAAAACAGCTGATACTATTTCCCTAGATCTTCTCATATTATCTAAAATATCTTTTGACTCATTAATTAAATTTTCACTAAATTCTGGGTAATCGCATAAATGAATGGATTCTTTCAGACCGTCTTTTGCTGATGTTAAATATTTATATATATTGTCTGACATAAAAGGAATAATTGGGGCGGTCGCTTTTGAAAAACCTAGAAGAACTGTGGTAAGTGTGGATAATGCCTCAATGTCACCACTGGAAATCCTTTCTCTTGACCTTCTCACATACCATCTTGATAAATCATCTACAAATACCTCTAAAGACTTGATTGCTAAAGAGATGTTATATGAACTTAGACTATCGGATATGTCTTTAACTACTTGATTTAATCTTACTACTATCCATTTGTCTAATATGTTTTTGGACTTATTAGAACTAGTAGGTACGCCTGAATCATTAGACTCAACGTACTTATATAAATCCCATTTGTTTAAATCTGCGTACATAAAAAGGAACATTGCAGAATTCCAAAAGGGATTTAAAACATTTCTAAGCTTATTCTTTAACTCAACTTCATCAAAATTAGTGTTATCTCCAACCATCAACGATGACCCCATCAGATATAATCTTAATGCATCACTTCCATAATTTTTAATAACATCTTTTGGGTCAGCATAGTTCTTGTAGGTCTTGCTCATCTTTCTTCCATCAGAACCAGCTAATACACCGGTAACTATAACGTTATTAAAACATCTAGATCCAAAGAGAATGGTGGAAATTATATGCATCCTTTGAAACCAAGCTCTAACCTGACCTTTGTATTCAACAATATAATCTCCTGGAAAGTTCTTCTCAAACTTCTCTTGATTTTCAAAAGGATAATGAATTTGAGCAAATGGCATAGAACCTGCTTCCATCCAAGAATCCAAAACCTCGGGTCTTCTTCTATACTCTTTCCCATTTTTATTTATAACTATTTTATCAATATATGGCCTGTGTAAATCTTCTACTTTCTGACCTGAAGCTTCCTCTATTTCCTTTATAGATGAAAATACAAGTTTATCACCATCCGAAGATTCCCATACTGGCATAGGAGTAGCCCAAAATCTATTTCTAGATATACACCAGTCAGGGGCTTGTTCTATGGTGTTTTCAAAAATACCATTTTTAATATACTCAGGAACCCAATTTATTTTTTGATTATTACTAATTAACTCCTTTTTAATTTTTTGGACATCAATAAACCAAGAATACTGAGCTTTTTGCACTAATAAAGTGTTACACCTATCGTGGTAAGGAACTCTGTGAGTTATTTTCTCATTTCTAAACAAAATACCTCTATCAGCTAGATCTTCCAAGATAGGGACATTGGCTTTAAGATAAAACATTCCCTCGTAAGGATTATTTTCCCCTGTACCTGCTAAAAACTTCCCTTCATCATCCAAAGTCATCATTAAAGACAAGCCGTAGTGTTTACCCATCTCAGTATCTATTTCACCAAATCCTGGGGCACTGTGAACAATACCAGTACCATCTTCCATTGTTACCATCCCTTCGTATGAATAAACCTCAAATTCACCTTCTTTTGAAGTAAATACCCTATATGGAGGTTCGTACTCCAAACCAAC
>CAZADQ010000016.1:5168-9371 GCA_964483965.1 uncultured Candidatus Saccharibacteria bacterium | reverse complement strand
ATCAATTGATCTATAAAAATCTACTAGAGCTATTTGTGCTTCTCTATAATTTGTAGTTTCGTAAATTTTAGTTCCTGAAAAATTTCCTAACCGCACGTTTTGTTTACCAGCATTATAAAGAGGTTCATTAAACCTATAAATAGATGTTAAAAGTTCTTTTGCTATTTCTACAGCACTTTCTTGACTTATGGATCCAGGGGTGAAGTTCATGCTTCGAGAGCTTAAATTTGTATTGAGATTGAGAGTTCTATTTATTATATCAATGCTTAAAGTACTTCCAGTGCTTTGATTTCTCCATCTATAGATATCTCCCTTTAAATCTGATACTAATTCTTTTTCAGTAAAACCAAGCTTTTCTGCTTCCCCTATTGCATTTTTTCCTGCAAGGTATGAGTATTGTTGAGGTTTAAATTTATAAACGTTCATTTTATAAGGTAAGTTTTGCGGAAGTCTCCCATTTTTTGTGTTAAGAATATATTCTGGAGTTAATTTTCCGATTGGTTTCTCTATAAATTCTAAGGGATCTAGCATCCCATACATTACATTTGGAGGATCTCTTCTGACTAATATTGCTTTAATTAATTTAACCGAACCTGGAAATAAAATTAAAACAACAAGATAGTAGGCGAATGCAAAGATTAGCAAGTATTTAAATATTTTTTTTACTAAGATAGAAACACTTGTTAGATTCATTGATAATAATTCTAGCAGAAAATATTAAATATTTGTGTTGAAAAATTATTAAGGTAATCTCTTTCGTGATAAAATCCAAGTTATGAAGATACGAACAAGAATAGCACCTAGCCCAACAGGAGAGATACACGTTGGTAGCATTAGGACCCTTCTTTATGACTATGCCTTAGCTAAAAAATCAGGAGGTACTTTTATTTTGAGAATTGAGGATACTGACCAAAGCAGATACGTTGAAGGATCTGTAGAAAGAATGCTTAAAGTTATAAAGGATTACGGACTAATGTGGGATGAAGGCCCCGAGGTTGGAGGACCCTTTGAACCATATTTTCAATCTCAAAGATTAGATCTTTACAAAAAGTATGCTCTGGAACTTGTTGAGAAGGGTAAAGCCTATTATTGTTTTTGTGATGAAGCAAGACTAGAGAATTTAAGGAGTAGTCAGAAAGAAAAAAATGAGATACCAAAATACGATAAGTTTTGTTTGAGTTTAAGTAAGGAAGAGGTAGAAAAAAAACTCAACGAGGGTAAACCTTATGTAATTAGATTAAATGTTCCACAAGATAGAGATATTGAGGTAGAAGATTTAGTTTTAGGAAAGATTTCTTTCCCATCAAAAGATTTGGATGACCAAGTATTAATAAAATCTGATGGATTTCCCACATACCATCTTGCTGTTGTTGTTGATGATCATTTTATGGAAATTACACATATTTTAAGGGGTAGGGAATGGCTTTCTTCTACCCCAAAACACGTTTTGCTTTATGAATATTTTGGTTGGGAAAAACCAAAATTTGTTCATCTTCCATTATTAAGAGAGGTAGATAGTACAAAGAAATTATCAAAGAGAACAGGTTCAGTAAGTGCTCTTGGCTTTCTTCAAGAGGGGTATCTTCCTGAGGCTATCCTAAACTTTATGATGTTTTTGGGATGGAACCCTGGTACAGAAAAGGAAATATATTCTTTGGACGAATTTGTTCAAGATTTTTCAATTGAGAAAATACAAAAATCAGAAATGTCTGCTTTTGATAGACAAAGGCTCTTATGGTTCAACGGTTTCTACATTAGAGAGACGCCGGTTGATAAGCTTTGGGATAAGTTAATTAAGTGGGATAAGGAGTTCGGAGAAAAGAATGAGCATCAAATTGGTTCGAGTGATATGGTTTACAACTTAAAGGTCTTATCTCTTATACAAGAAAGAATGAAGAAGTTAAGTGAGTTTAACGACCTTTCTTATTACTTTTTTAAAAGACCTGTTGTTAAAATAGAGGGTGTTGAAAGGTTTTCGGGTGATAAGGTAAAGACAAAGGAGATAGTTAGGAATTATTTAAGTGCTTATGAAAATATTTTAGATGAAGATTGGAACTCGGAAAACTTAGATAAATTATCTCACGATAAGCTAGGGGAGTGGGGATACAAACCTAAGGAAGCTTTTATGACTCTAAGGTATGTGGTCACAGGTGTAGATTTTACCCCTCCCTTGTTTGATGTCTTTAATCTAATAGGAAAGAAGGAAACTATAGAGAGATTGGAAATCTTTCTGGAGTAGTTTTTGACTTTTTACTATCTTCTTCTACTCTCAATAGAATTTACTATTTGATAAAAGTCGTAATATTGGTAATATTAAATTGTACTTATCTAGTAATAATTCAAATAGGAGGCAGCATATGGTAGCAAAAGCATCTTCTAAGATGAAGGAAAAATCTTCCGCCCAACAAGGAAAGGACTTAGCTTTAAAAACAGCTATAGAGCAGATAGAAAAAAATTTTGGAAAAGGATCCATTATGAAATTAGGAGGAGATGTTGGAGAAAGATCTATACCTGTTATACCTACCGGATCTATCGCTTTAGATATAGCTTTAGGTGTTGGTGGGGTTCCTAGAGGAAGAATCGTTGAGATATTTGGTCCAGAATCTTCTGGAAAAACGACTTTAGTTCAACACATAATTGCAGAGACACAAAAACTTGGAGGAACGGCAGCACTGATTGATGCAGAAAACGCTTTTGATCCTTCATACGCGGAAAAAACAGGAGTTGATGTTGAGAATCTTCTTATCTCTCAGCCAGATACTGGTGAACAGGGATTGGATATTGCAGAAACTTTAATTAGATCTAATGCTGTTGATCTTGTGGCAATAGATTCTGTTGCTGCTCTTGTTCCCAGAGCCGAAATTGAAGGAGATATTGGAGATAGCCACATTGCTATGCAAGCAAGACTTATGAGTCAGGCTTTGAGGAGATTAAGTGGTGCTATAAGTAGATCAAAGTGTACTGTCATTTTTACTAACCAGTTAAGATCTATGATTGGTGTTATGTTCGGAAATCCTGAAACTACTGCAGGAGGAAAAGCTCTGAAATATTATGCTTCAGTAAGAATTGACATTAGAAAAGTTGGAACATTGAAAAGAGGAGACGAGTTCTACGGTATTAGGGCTAGAGCTAAGGTAGTTAAAAACAAAGTAGCTCCTCCATTTAGATCAGCAGAATTTGATATTCTTTTTAACGAAGGTATAAGTAAAGAAGGGAATTTGTTGGATGTTGGAGTTGACCTTGGAGTTATTAAAAAGAGTGGTTCTTGGTTGGAATTTGGTGGTGAGAAAATAGGCCAGGGAAAAGATGCAGCTAGAATATACTTAAAAGAAACTTCTAAAGTTACATCAGAGATAGAAAAAGCTATAAGAACAGCTGTTAGACAGAAAAGCGATATACCTCTAAATATTGGATCTGAGGAAAGTGAGAGAGTTCCTTCTCAAGAAACTGAATAAAGTAAATATT
This sequence comes from uncultured Candidatus Saccharibacteria bacterium, assembly GCA_964483965.1. Lineage (GTDB taxonomy): Bacteria > Patescibacteriota > WWE3 > UBA101185 > UBA10185 > JAAZNV01. Next base: position 5,906 of record CAZADQ010000016.1, on the reverse strand, counting down.
ATACTTAATACACATATGGAATCAGATCAGAAGGAAATACAAAGTGAGGTGTATATTAAATTATTAAATTTTTTGTCCTTTAAACTGAGAAGTGAGAAAGAATTATTTAATGCCATTACAAAATATCTATCAAGATACCACCTTCCTTCAAAAGAAATTAATGAAATAAGGTCAGATATTATATCTAGATTAAACGAAGATGGTTATCTTTCTGATTCCAACGATTTTAAATACTCTCATAGTTATATCTTAGGTTTGGAGAGCTCGGGAAAATCTGTAAACAGAATAAAAATATCCCAATTTCTTACCAAGAAGGGAGTGGAGAAAGATGTTATAGAAAGTGTATTAGAAGACACACCAAAGGATATCTATTTTAAAAGTGCTGTAAAAGATGCTGAGAAGAAATTAAGACTAACGAAAAGATTGGATTTAGATAAATTTCAAATGAAGAGAAAAATATCAGACTTTTTATACAGAAAAGGATACGATTACGAAACCATATCTTCTGTGGTTGACACTTTGTTCTAGTTGCAATAGAATCATTCTTGAGGAATTTGCAACAATGAATAACGATCTCTTACATATAAATGTTAATAAGACGGTCTTTTACCACACTATAATCCGGGTATAGAACTTGTTTTTAGCATTTTGATGCAAATTTCCCAAACAGTATTTAAAACCTTAATTTAGGTTGTTTTTATGTTAAATATGGAGGTAATGAAAAATGGAAAATATATT
>CAZADQ010000016.1:0-5158 GCA_964483965.1 uncultured Candidatus Saccharibacteria bacterium | reverse complement strand
TTTTTACTTGTTATTGTAGGTATTTTTGGTTTGGTAGGTATTTATCTAGGATTTATTAGGAAGAGAGAGAAAGAAGATGCTTCTGCCCAGTTAGATTCTAAACGCTCTGATTTTAAGGCATCTAACCCTGTGTTAGAAAACGATCCTTTTGTTTTAGAAGCAAAAGCCAAGGCTAAGGATATTATTGTTGAAGCTAAAACAGCAGCTTTGGATATCCAAACAAAGGCTCAAGAGCAAGCTCGTAGCATAAAGGACGAGGCCTCAGAGTCTGAGAGAAAAGTTGCAATGTTTAAAGCTCAGGTGGATGCAAAAGCTAAAGAACTCGAAAGTAAGGCAAAGAGTTTAGTTTCAATCAAAGAGAACTTAGAAAAGAAACAAGAGGAAATAGAAAGTTTTTATAGAAGACAACAAGAAGAACTTGAAAAAATTGCGTCTCTTTCAAAAGATGAGGCAAGAGAAATACTTCTTAATAAATTGGATAAAAGCTTGGTAGAAGAAAAGGGAAAAAGAATTAGAGAAGAAGAAGAAGAGATAAGAAAACAATCACAGGAACTGTCAAAAGAGATACTTATGGAGGCATTGGAGTTTGGTTCAACTGATATTGTAGTTGAACACTCAACATCAAAAGTTAAACTTCCTGATGAAGAATTAAAGGGAAGAATTATTGGAAAAGAGGGAAGAAACATAAGAACCTTTGAAGAACTTACTGGAGTTGATCTTGATTTAGATGGATCTCCTGGTGAAATAATTGTTTCTTGTTTTGACTCAGTAAGAAGAGCTGTAGCTACAACTGCATTGGAAAAACTCATTACTGATGGAAGAATTCAGCCTGCAAGAATCGAAGAGATAGTTGAACAAACCAAGAAAGAGATGGATAACATTATGTACAAAGCTGGGGATAATTTGTGTCACAAGATGGGTTTGTACAATGTTCCAAAAGACCTAATACAGATTCTTGGTAGATTTAAATATAGATTTTCATATGGACAAAACGCTCTTGAGCATACAATGGAAACTGCAAGAATAGGAGCTTTTATTGCCGAGGAAATAGGAGCAGATATTGAGACCGTGAAATTAGGTTGTGTTTTTCATGACATAGGCAAGGTGTTGACTGATCAGGATGGTTCTCATGTTGAGCTTGGAGTTAACTTACTAAGAAAATATAAAATGCCAGAAGAAGTGATAAAGTGTGTTGCAGAACATCATAACGACAAAACTACATCAATAGAATCGGCTATAGTGACACTAGCAGATCACGTTAGTGGCGCTAGACCTGGTTCAAGGGGAGAAGATTACGAGGCTTATGTTAAAAGATTAAAAGATTTAGAAAATGCTGCTATGTCATTTGACGGTGTAGAAAAAGTTTACGCAGTTTCTGCGGGAAGGGAAGTTAGAGTGTTTGTGAAGCCAGAAAAGGTGGATGATTACTCAACTGCTCTACTTGCAAAAGAGATTGCTAGAAAAATAGAGCTTGAACAGAACTACCCTGGTGTAGTAAAAGTAATAGTAATAAGAGAAACTAGAGTGTCAGAGACAGCTAAGTAGTTTTAGTTTTTTAAGGATAGAATTATGTACTATATTTTAGTTGCAGTATTAGCTTTATTAATATTTCTATTATTTGTGAAAGCACTGGGTGCAGTTTTAAAAGGAATTGTTACAGTTGTGTTTTTAGTAGCTGTTATATTAGCAGCCGTTGTGTTTTTCAAATCATTAAGTGAACCTGTGGATATTTTTGGATTGTATAAAGTAGATAAATTTATAGTTACAAAAGTTTATCAGAAATAAAAATATGAAAATATTATTTGTTGGAGAAATAGTAGCAAAGTCTGGTAGGGAAGCTGTGTCTAAATTTTTACCAGAAGTAATAAAGGAAAATAAGGTGGATTTAGTATTTGCTAATTGTGAGAATTTGTCTGGAGGAAGAGGTATTTCTGAGGAAAGTATAGAGCAAATGAGACTTGTTGGTATTGACTATTTCACAAGTGGGGAGCATATATTTCAACAAAAAGGAACTGAAGATTTTATAGAAAATATACCAGTGCTCAGGCCCGCTAATTATCCTGGAGAAACAGCAGGTGAGGGGTATAAGATTATTGATACAGGAAAAAACGGAAAGATTCTTTTAATTAATTTGATGGGTATAACATCATTTAGTGGAAAAAATGCTTTTTTAGATAATCCTTTTATTAAAGTAGACGAAATTTTAGAAAAAACCAAAGATGAAAACGTTGATTTTAGAGTCTTAGATTTTCACGCAGAAGCAACAAGCGAGAAGTATTCTATGGGGTTTTATTTAGATGGTAGAGTTGACGCAGTTATAGGCACTCATACTCATGTGCCTACATGCGATAACATGGTGTTACCCAAAGGAACATTGTATGTTACTGATGTTGGGATGTGTGGTTCAATAGACTCATCACTGGGTGTTAAGGCCGATATTACAATAAAAATGTTTTTAACCGCGATGAATCAACGTTTCGAATGGGAAAGTGCTGGTAGAAAGGCTTTTCGCAGTGTATTATTAGATACAGAAGCAAAATCAATCATTAGGATTGATAAAATAATATAAGCTGTTTATTCAGGCAGCAATTTATTTTCGAGAGGGGGTGTTAATAAATGACAAAAATAGATTTAATTGCAAAAGTTGCAGACATGGCAGGAATGACCAAAGTTGATGCAACAAAGGCTGTTGATGCTGTTGCAGATGCAGTTCAAGCATCATTAGCAAAGGGTGAAAAAGTTACATGGACCGGATTTGGTACATTTGAAGTAAGATCCAGAGCCGCAAGAATGGGAAGAAATCCTCAGACAGGAGCACCCCTACACATCTCTGCAAGCAAGACTCCTGCATTCAAGGCAGGAAAAGGTTTGAAGGATGCTGTCAGATAAGTAATTTTGTACTGTACAAGCTTGTACATAAAAAGATCCTCGTCTTTAAAAACGAGGATCTTTCGTTTTAAAGTATACTTTTTTATGTTTTTAATTTTTTATCTATTTCACTTTCATAAAGTGGTAGAATAACTTTTATGGCTAGTACAAAAGATTATTATGAAATATTAGGAGTTCAAAAGAATTCATCTGACGATGACATTAAAAAAGCATATAGAAAGCTTGCAAGAGAGCATCATCCAGATATGGTTAAAGAAAGTGATAAGGCTGTCGCAGAGAAGAGATTTAAAGAGATAAACGAAGCTTATCAGGTTTTAAGTGATTCCCAGAAAAGAAAAATGTATGACCAATTTGGAACTGCTGCTGGATCCGGTTTTGGTTCAGAAGGATTTTCGAATGCAAACCAAAGCCAGTGGGGTCCTTTTAGGTACACTTATTCAAGTTCGGGTGGTAACCCTTTTGATTTTGGAGAAGGGGACTTTGACCCTTTTGATATATTTGAAGATTTTTTTGGATTCAGGGGATTTAACTCTAGGAGACCTAGAAGAGGAAAGAATTTATATTATGAAATGAGATTAGAGTTTAGAGATCTTATTTTTGGAATTGAAAGGGAGATTGATGTTGAAAGTGGAAAAGTAAAGGTAAAAATACCTGCAGGTATGAGAGAAGGTATGGAGATTAAATTTTCAGGAAAGGGAATGCCAGGTCCTGATGGAGCTCCTAGTGGTGATTTGTACATAACAGTAAGAGTTAGAAATATTCCTGATTTTGTATTAATGGGAGACGATATTTTAATAAATAGAGAAGTAAATATGGTCGAAGCTGCTTTAGGCAGTGTTATTGAAGTAGCTGTTGTAGATTTGGGAAAAAAAGAAGGACTTGGAAAAGCTAATCTAAAAATACCAGGAGGTACACAGTACGGTGCTAGATTTTTAATTAAAGGGAAAGGCATGCCTAAGCTTCATGGAAGAGGGCAGGGAAATGTTGTTGTACAGATTCTAGTTAAAATTCCAGAAAGATTAAGTAAAGAACAAAGAAAAATATTAGAGCAATTTTAGTTAATTTGAAGATATTTATTTTTCTAGAGGAAAAAAGTTATTAGTTAAAGTTTTTTGTTTAATTATTATCCTAAAATTATCTAACTATGTCTTTGCTTTCTATGAATGAATAAATACAATCTTTTTAATATATCTACTAACAACAGTTGACCTCATTTACTATCTAGTATAAAATCCTATTGTTATAAAGAAAGTAGTAAATAGTGATTGTTTTAAGTGGGCGTGCCCACTTTTTTGATAGAAAGAAAATAATATATGGCTATATCTGAATTTAATGCAGCAATAAGTCAAGTCGCAGCTGAGAAAGGAATAACTGTAGAAAGTGTTCTAGACTCGGTTAAATCTGCGTTGGCCACAGCTTACAAAAAAGACAGAAAGGAAGTTGGAGAAAATGTTGAATTAGAGGAGATAATTGTTGATTTGGACTCTGAAACAGGTGAAGTGAGAATTTTAAAAGATGGTATGGACGTTACCCCATCTGGATTTGGTAGGATAGCAGCTCAAACTGCGAGACAGGTGATGGTGCAAAAAATAAGAGAAACAGAGAAAGATGTTATAACAACAGAATTTAAAGAGAAGATTGGGCAAATTGTTTCTGGAACAGTCTTTAGGATGGAAAGAGGTGTTGTCACACTTGATATGGGTAAAAATAGAAGCCAGGGAGTAATGCCTAAAAGTGAGCAAGTACCTACAGAAAACTATAGAATAAATCAAAGACTAAAGGTATTGGTTAAAGACATTCAGGAAAATACAAGAGGTACAGAGATAATAGTGAGCAGATCAGACCCTGACTTTGTAGTTAGGTTATTTGAACAAGAAGTTCCAGAAATAGCTTCAGGAACAGTTGTTATCGAGGCTATTGCTAGAGAAGCAGGCTCTCGTACAAAAATGTCAGTTTCATCAAAAGATGAGAAGGTAGATCCTGTCGGTAGTTGTGTTGGCCAAAAAGGAGTTAGGGTTCAGTCAATAATATCAGAGCTTTTTGGTGAAAAGATTGATATTGTCCCGTATTCTAATATTACAGAGAAGTTTATTGCCGCTAGTTTATCTCCTGCAAAAGTTACTGAAGTTGAGTTGAATCAAGCAGAAAAAAGAGCAATAGTTACAGTTCCTGAAGATCAACAAAGTTTAGCTATTGGTAAAGAAGGGCAGAATGCAAGGCTAGCTAATAAACTTACTAAATGGAAAATAGACATAAAAGGCTTAGCCGG
>CAZADQ010000015.1:1564-9417 GCA_964483965.1 uncultured Candidatus Saccharibacteria bacterium | reverse complement strand
TTTGGTTGAGCTTGTGTGCTCAGCAGGATTACCCGCTGTCTATACTCAAGTTTTGTCACTTAATAATTTACCAAAACTTCAGTATTACTTTTATATATTTTTATATATAACTTTCTTTATGCTAGACGATTTGTTTGTATTTTTTGTTGCTATGATAACTTTACGTATGGCCGGTATTACAACAAAATATGTTAAGTGGTCGAGACTTATAGGAGGTTTGCTTATGCTTATTATAGGAATAATACTTCTATTTAAGCCAGAGATATTGATGTTTAGTTAACTAAGAGACGTTACGTACGGCTTAATTTTTAGTTTCTTAAAGTACTTCATATTGAAAAGATATTCCACAACAGAATACGAAAGAATAGATTTTAGATCTACTTAATCCCTGAAACTTTATGAAAAGTACTTCTGTATTACAATACCAATAAGTCAAACACTACAATAATTGTTAAGAATTGTTACAATTTCATTCTTCTATCTTAAACAATAGTATCAAGGTAGAAGATTTACTATCTCTATAATTATTTCAGAACAACTTACCTACTTCTTTTTTGGTCGTAGTGATTTTTCTACGTCCTCTTTGCTAAGCTTTTTAGTGCAAAAAAACCAATCGTAACATTTCATGTCTTTATTATTTTCCATTCTTTGTTTAGCTACTCCACAGGATCCGGCTGTTGGAATGATAACATCGTCACCTGGTCTCCAATCAGCAGGCAATGCAACTGAAAAATTATCTGCGGTTTGTAATCCTACTAAGACTCTATATAGCTCATCAAAGTTTCTACCTAAACTTAATGGGTAATAAATAATTGTTCTAATAATTCCCTTAGGGTCTATATAAAATACTGCACGAACTGCTTTTGTGTTGCTTTCTCCGGGTTGGATCATTCCGTATTTTTTAGCTATTTCCATAGTAATATCTTCGATAAGTGGGAATTTAACTTCAACATTTTTCATACCCTTGTATTCAATCTTCTCTTTAATAGTTCTTAACCAAGCAATATGGCTATATAAACCATCTACCGAAAGACCTACAAGTTTGCAATTAGCGTCATTAAATTTTTTTTCAAGAGAAGCAAAGGCCATAAATTCAGAAGTACAAACTGGCGTAAAATCAGCAGGATGGCTGAATAAGATTACCCAACTACCTTTATATTGGGTTGGAAAATTTATATCTCCTTGAGTGGTTACTGCTTTAAAAGCTGGAGCTGGTTCTCCAATTCTAGGTATTGAAATTGTATCTAGTTGATCCATAGTATTACCTTTCAGAAATTACTACTTGGGCATAAGTATAGCATACGTATTCATAATGAATACTTTATAATACGAAATTAAATTCAATTTAAAAATAAAAAAAGTTTTTGCTCTGTCGATTATGATTTGTCTGAATTATATTTCTAGTTATTTACGTGAGGAGAATTGTTTAAAACAACCAAGCTTTTCTTCTTTAGTATCTTTTTTCTTTTTTAATATGAGATCAGTGGCTTCGTAAATTGTTTTAAAATAAGCACTATATATGTGCTCTAAAGAAGATCTTTTAAACATATCATCACTCACAATTGGGAATAATTTTGGATAATTTTCACGCAATCTTGTTAAGAAATACTCGTCAAAGAGCTGTTCTTCAATTTCTGATATTTCCTCAATGTTTTTTAATTTTTCCGTAGGAACTAAAACTCCATTATCGTTAAATCGTGTATGGGATAAGACTGTGCGAGTAACTAATGTTAAGACTTCTGGGTCAAGTAATTTTTCTGTAATTTCTTTTAGCTCTTCAGGAGAACTCGAAATATCACTATCCATCTTTAATTTTTTATCTATACTTTCAACAAGTCTATTTACTAATTCATCATTAGTAGGCTGTTGCTCACTATTATCTGTATTATCTTGAGATACTCCTTCGAAATTATTTAACATATACTGAATATTATCATTTTCTGAATTTAAAGGTTACGATAGAAATAATTTCTTTACCACTCAGAGTTTCGTTTTTAAACATTTTTTACTAGTTTTTTGCATTTACAATATTTTGGGTAGTGGGTCTATCTATTAATCTCATTGTATTCTTGGCTTAGCATGTCGGTCCAGAAACCTTTCATTTTCTAGGATTATTTTAACAATTTAAGAAGCTCTACCATGTTATAATGGTAATGTATGAAAAAGAATATTCTAATCCTAGTATTAGTTTTTTTATGCCTACTGTTACTTACATTTTTTATTAAACAAAATAATAAGCAAACTCAGCAAAACACTCAGTCTGTTAGTGAAAATTATACGAACAACGCTGGGGTAGAAGAAAAAGAGCAAGATCTGAACAAAAATGAAACTGAAAACAAACTTGATTTAAGTAATCAAAATTTAGGAAATTTACCAGAATATGTGTTGTCTAAAACAAATCTTGAAGAACTAAATATTTCTAATAACAGTATCTTAGGTGCGTTACCAGCTGAAATTCGACACCTGCAAAATCTAAGAATACTGAATGCAAGTAATAATAAAATGACCGGAGTACCTGCAGAAATCGGTCAATTGAGCAAATTAGAAATATTAGATTTGTCAAATAATCAGCTAACTGGATTACCTTATGAGTTGGGAAGTTTAAAAAACCTTAAAATACTCAACCTTTCGGGGAATGATTACGCACAGCAAGATTTAGAGATTATTAAAAAAGGCTTGCCAGATAACGTAGAAATAATCTTATAGATAGACTATCTTGTACACAGTTTCTCCTAGAATATGTGGCTGAGCATATCAGTCTAGAACGAACGATCTCTCTAGGCTATAAAAATATGCTTTTCTCAGCTAATACGTTTTGAGCCGTCTCAAACTGGTCTTGGTAGCTCATGTTTTGCTTTAATTCTGAAAAAGGAACCCACTTATAATTTAACAATTCTTCTTTTTGCAAACTTATATCTTGGTCGGTTCCAGTGAATTTTAAAATAACAAAATTTTGTTCTTGTCCTTTTCTTAAAATACCTGTTTTGGTGTAATGTTTTTCTATTTCTTTTTCAGGCCAGCCGTATTTATTAGTTGTTTTACCTATGTGTAAAATATCTATTTTTGAGGTTCCTAGTTCCTCTAATAGCTCTCTTCTAATTGCTTGTTCAATTGATTCTCCTTCATCCAAGCCACCACCGGGAAAATCCCATAAACTATTGCTCTTCTTCTGAACCATCATTAACTGGCCATCTTTTATGATTAAGGCGTAAACACCTTGTCTATATTCTGTATTTGTCATAGATCAAATTATACTATTTTAATTGTATTGATGATTCGGATTTAGGTTTTTGAAAGAAGAGATTTGCAAGCCTTGAAAGGCTGCTTGAGGCTTCGTGGTCACTTGCGTGCCCATTCTGGCTGCGGACCTGTGATGAAGTTCGAAACTATTTTATCGAAAATAACACTGAAATATCAATATTTTCCCCAATGTCTGAAATCGACTTAGAGAATAATTATAATGTTAAAATAGATTAATGAGTAACAGTTATGAAACAATAGATAATCTAGAACCGAGAGCCGAGGTAATGAATACTATTAAAAATGAATCTGATGAAATTCTGAAAGAAGATAGAGTTCCTACAATAACTGACAAGGAAGGAGGAGAAATAACTCCTTCTGGAAATCCGCATGACTATGCCTCCGTATCTAGGTATGAAATGTGGAGAACGGAAGGTGGTGGGCTTGACTGGATCGATGGTGAGATGAATCCAGATTCTGAAAAATATACAGATAACAAACGGATGGAAAAAGCAAGATACCAGTTGTTTTGTACAGCCACAACAGCAATTGAATCTCATAACAATGGACAAGAGGAAGATGCAGATAAATATTCAGTCTATGCATCAAAAATACTGAATAAGTGGTTTGTTAATGAAGAAACCAGAATGAATCCTAAACTTGAGTATGCACATATTGTACGTAAAAGTAAGGATAGTCGTGAATATGAGGATAAAGGTAATTATTTTGGAATAATTGAAGGTGATGATTTACTGCTTTTTGTCGAAGAGGCTAATAAACTGGAAGAATGTGGGTTACTTGACCAAGAAACTTTATCGGGTATGAAACAGTGGTACGGTGAGTATTTAGAGTGGTTAACTCAAAGTGAAATGGGGTCGCGGGAGGCTAAAAAGGAAAACAATCATGGGACTATGTACGATGTTCAGGTTGCTTACATAGCCGACTTTGTGGGAAGGGGTGATATTGTTATCGAAGCTCTTAATAGAGCAAAAGGTAGGATTGAAACCCACATAGATAAGGACGGATCCCAGCCACTTGAAATAAGGCAAGATTTGTACGGGTACCCCTTATATAATCTTTATGGGTATTCTAGGTTGGCCCGTTTAGGGGCTAAATACGATGTAGATTTATGGAATTATGATGCTCCAAGTGGAGGTACTTTACGTAAAGCGTTTGAGTTTTATTTGAAAAATTTACCAGAGGCTAGTACGAATCCTATCCCAAAAGAAAGACATGGTCAGTTGTATTTAACGATGAGAGCGGCTGCGGAAGCATACGGAGATCGACGATATTTTGATATTCCTACTAAATACTTTCCAGAAGATCAACTATCGGACGTAATAACAAGGGATTGGTTTAATTTCGAAACTACTTAATATAAAAACTAGAGTTCGAACCTAAAATTCAAAGGGTTTTTGTATTGTTCTGACAATAAAAAAGATGTTCCCGCTGACTTATTTGTCCTTAATCCTATTCTTATACATACCGAGAGTTCGAACCCTGTTTTTGGCTTGATTTGGTTGGGTTAGAACTTCGTCCTTAGTAGTCTTGCTCTTACTGGCTGGCAGTACTGTACGCTATTTGAACTTCTGCTATATAGTTATTATATGAGCTCATATCTTTATAAAAGTAATGATAGTAGCTTCCTTATTGTCAGTGATTAAAAACAATTGCATAATAAATTTATTGAGCGGATAATTTATACAGAATACATTCTATGATAAAAGGAGTTTATAAAAAACCACCGTCAGGTCCTTGGGAAAATAGGCACATTCCGCCGTGGAAAGTGGAAAGACCAAAGAAGGACCCGAATTATCATAACCCTATAATCACCCAAAAAAATCCTGTTAAAAGTAAACAATCTACAACTGAGGGAACCCAACCCCCACAAGGAAATTTAGAAGCCATACATGTAATGGACACTATAGCAAAATCCCTAGGGTTAATTTCACTAGCCGCAATCGTCGGTATTTTTGGATTAATTTCCCTCGGATTTCTTGATTTGGATAGTGTGGGATCAGCTCTAGATAAGATTGGTTCAGATGTTGGTAATTTAGTTCCCAATATAATAAAAGATAACGATGTTCCTGATTCTCAAAATAAAGGAACGGGTAAATGTCCTGCTACTTCTTGCGACTGGGAATGCTGCAATGCAGCCCGCGAAGACGAAACAATGTATTTTCAAGGACAAAAAATTACTCCAAAGGTTGGTGGTTTTGCAATTCCTGGAAATTGTTTATGCCCCGACGATATGACACAATACCGTGAGCCTTATGTAAACGCAGAAGGGGTGTATATACGTTGGTGCGATTGTAATTAAAGTCATCTCGAGAGACACTTTTTATCCTTTTTAGACTTATTTCACTATTAGTTAAAAATATTTGAAAAACGTGTATAGATCTGGCGGAGCGGGAAAAAGGACTCGAATCTCATACGTATAAAGTTATTCCAAAATCAACGCTTTCTAAAAAGGAAACACTATAACTAGTACCCAACCCGCCATTAACTTTACCTTGAATCAAAATCTGAATCACGAAGTTGGTTGGAACTTGCCGAAGATTTTGTTAATACCTGTTACCAAGCCAAAGAAATACTTGAAAACGGAAGTTATGCAGAAAAGAAAGCAATAATAAATAAGATAGGTTGGGACTTATTATTAAGAGATAAGAAAGTTGATTTCACCTACAGAAAGCCTTACGATGTTTTTCTTTTGCCAAGCTATCGTTCCACTTGGCTGGGGGACAGGGATTCGAACCCCAATTATCGCATCCAGAGTGCGATGTCCTACCATTAGACGATCCCCCAATATATTCAATGAACATTTTATCATTAAAAATTTTAAATTTCCGTCTAAAGAATGTAGAATAGATGTATGCAAGAAAAAATGATTAAAAAAGTAATAGTAGATAAAGATACGTGTATTGGTTGTGGAAGTTGCAATATGATTGCTCCAGATGCATTTGAATTAGATAGTGAAACAGGAAAATCTATAGCTAAAGAGGAAGCAGAAAATACAGATCCTGAAAAGATAAAATTAGCACTAACATCCTGTCCTGTTCAAGCATAATATGATACCAGCACAACATAAAGAACAAAGAGTAGGCGTATTCGTAGACGTACAAAATATGTACTACTCTGCAAAGAACTTATATGGAGCTAAGGTAGATTTTGGAAAAGTTTTATCCACGAGTGTAGCAGGAAGAAAATTAGTTAGAGCCTTTGCTTACGTTATAAGAGCAGATGTAGGAGCTGAAAAAGATTTTTTTGAAGCACTGCAGAAGATAGGGTACGAAGTTAAAGAAAAAGATCTACAAATATTCTTAGGAGGATCTAAAAAAGGAGATTGGGATGTAGGTTTATGTATGGATGTAGTAAGAATGGTACCTAAGATAGATGCTATGGTTTTAGTTTCTGGGGATGGGGATTACACAGAGCTTTTAGAGTACTCAAGAAGCCAGGGAGTAAGAACAGAAGTCATTGCATTTAAAAGAACAGGTTCAAGCAGATTATTAAACGAGGCAGATTTTGTTGTAGATATGGATCAAACTCCTGAGAAATTTTTAATAGGCAGATTTAATAAACCAAAAATTTCTACAAACAAAGGTTTAAATAAAAATGAAACTGCCGAGCAAACTAACTAAGAATATTTTAAAAATCAATCTTAAAGATATAAGCCCAAGTCAGATAAAAAAAATTATCCTAGTTGTTTATTCAATTCTTCTTCTTTCAACTGTTTATCATGTAGTCTATGCAAAAAGAATAATTCCTGGAGTAAAAGTTGCAGGAGTAAGTGTTGGGGGATTAAATTTTTCTCAAGCAAAAAAGATACTAGAAGAAAATGAGAAAAACATATCAAAGGAACTAAGTTTAAAATATGACGATAAAGTTTTTATTTTAAGAGGGGATGAGATTGGTCTTGTGTACGATTGGGAAGCTTCTGTTAGCAGGGCTTTTGAGGTAGGAAGAACCGGAAACCCATTTTCAGATACAAAGGAAAAAATAGCAGGATTGGTAAAAAGATTAGTTGTTCCTGCTTCTTATGATTACGATGAAGATTCTTTGGGAGTAAAACTTTCTATTATAAAAGGTGAGGTAAATAAAGAACCAGAACAATCTGGAGTTATACTTTCAGATAACGAGATAAAGATAAAAGCATCTAGTAATGGAAGAAAAGTTATCGAAGAAAAATTGTATGAAGTTGTTATTAAATCCGTCGATAATTTAAATTTTTCTCCAAAGAGCATACCGATAAGTGTGGTTAAACCACAAATTGTTGAGAGTGATATAGACGATTTGTTTGATGATGTTAAGAATATAGTATCGGAAGATGTAACTTTAACTTATGGAGGAGAGAAAGGAAGAAAATGGGTGCTGGATCAAACTCAAATACTGGATTTGATTGATTTTGAGAAAAAGAAGAATGAAAATAATGAAAAAATAAAGGTGGTTTTGAATGATATTAAATTTGAAGCTTTGGCAGACAAAATAGGTTTGGAGATAAATGAGCTTCCCAGAGGAAAAGTTATATCGGTTGATGGAGATAGAGTAACTGAATTCAGAATTACACAAGAAGGAAGAGAGTTAAATGTTGATAAGTTTAAAGAAGATTTGAA
>CAZADQ010000015.1:0-1554 GCA_964483965.1 uncultured Candidatus Saccharibacteria bacterium | reverse complement strand
TCTTTGTTTGAAGAAAGAGTACCTGTTGAATTGTCAGTTGAAACCGTTACAGATTCTACAGATAAAAATAAGTATGGAATAGTTGCATTAATAGGTGAAGGTACTTCTCACTTTGCAGGTTCTATAGCTGGTAGAATTCATAATTTAACATTGGCAGCAGAAAGAACAAGTGGTGTTTTAGTTGCACCAGGGGAAATATATTCTATGAACAAATCTGTTGGTCCAATAGATTTCAATCACGGTTTTCAAATGGCCTATATAATACAAGGAAGCAGAACTGTCTTAGGATCGGGAGGAGGTGTTTGTCAAACATCTACAACTCTTTTTAGAGCAGTCTTAAACTCCGGACTTCCTGTTGTTTCAAGAAACCCTCATGCTTACAGGGTAGGTTATTACGAACAAGATATGCCAATAGGATTTGACGCTGCAATATATCAACCATCTTGGGATTTTAAATTTAAAAATGATACACCAGCTTATGTTCTTGTCCAATCTTATGCAAATTTAGCAGAAAACAGTTTAACATTTAAACTTTACGGAACTCCAGATGGAAGAACAGTAGAAATTTCCGAACCTGTAATAACAAATCAAACCCCGCCCCCAGCTTCCTTATACGAAGATGATCCTACTTTGGAAAAAGGTGTTGTTCGGCAAGTTGACTTTGCTGCTTGGGGAGCAAACTCCGTATTCACAAGAACAGTTAAAAAAGGAGGAAATGTTTTATTCACAGAAACATATAGTAGTAGATATCAGCCTTGGAGAGCAATATATAAAGTAGGAACAAAAGAATAGCTAAATTTCTTTATACCTATTGTCTATTTATTTAAAGTTTCTATGCTAACGGTTGTAAGACCGTCCTCAGCAGTTATTAATATATTTACTATCTCCCCCTCTTTTTTATAAGAAAAGGACAGGGTCTCACTATCTTGTTTTTCTGATATTAATCTCCACTCTTTACCACTAAATATATTTCTATAAAAATCTTGTACTTCAGAAAATGATTTTCCAGTTGTAAATGTTGTTTGCTTGGATTTTGGTGTCTGAATAAACCCTATTTTTATTGCATCGGAAGGGTACGGCGTGTCGTCAGTATTTATATTACTAAGCCCTTTTACCTCTTCTATTTTTCTTAAAGACTTTGGTTGATACTTAGCAAACTTAAAATATGAAAAAGAAAATATTCCAAGAATAAGAAATAGAGATAGAAAAAGTTTAAGGTTGTTTTTAGACATTAAGTAAATTATACGTTCTAAAAGATATATTTTCTAATCAGACTATAAAGATTGAGTCTTATTTGATAAAATGTTATGGAAATCAGGCCCCATCGTCTAACGGTTAGGACGGCGGATTCTCATTCCGTAAATCGGAGTTCGATTCTCCGTGGGGTCACCATTCTTTAGCAATAAATATCCAATAAATTTTTCAAGCAAGTAGTAAATTAAATCTAATTCTATTGAGTGTTTAATTTTGCATGCTAGAATTTTGTATATGAGATTAAAAAATAAAATAGCAATAGTAACAGGGGCATCTAGCGGAATTGGTTTGGCAATAGCT
>CAZADQ010000014.1:0-9859 GCA_964483965.1 uncultured Candidatus Saccharibacteria bacterium | reverse complement strand
CTTCCTGTACTCTACTTTCTGCTTGAGGAGCTTTAACTAGCTGCATGTAGTCAACAATTATTAAATCAATTTTATTCTCAAGCATAAGTCTTCTAGCTTTTGTTCTCATTTCCATAACTCCGATCCCAGCTGTATCATCAATAAAAATAGATGCTTCTGCTAGCTCTCCTGCAGCAACTCCATATTTTTCAAAATCCTCTTCATCTAAATTTCCGGTGGAAATCTTCCAGTTATCAATACCTGCTTGAGACGAAATCATTCTGTCAACTAACATTTCCCTACCCATTTCAAGAGAAAAGATAGCAACGCCAGACCCTGCTTCAACAGCAGCATGTTGCGCAATATTTAGGGCTAGGGAGGTCTTACCAACAGATGGTCTTGCAGCTAAAACAACCAAATTTTCTTTTTGTAATCCAGACAACAATCTGTCCAAGCCTTTTAAACCTGTAGGCACTCCTCTTAAAGCACCTTTTTTCTTGCTTAACTCATCAAGTCTTTCAAATGTAATTTCCAGTGTGTCTTTTATTGGAACAAAGTCTTGGTAAGTTAAATCTTGTGAAAGTGAGTATAAAAGTTGCTCGGACCTATCTAAAAGGTTTTCTACTGCATCCTCAGAAAATACCATTTCTCCTATATCTGAGGCTGCAGAAATCAAAGATCTCTTGATTGAATCATTTTTTATTAAATTTCCATAAGCTTCTATGTTTGCTGAAGTTGGAACGGAGTTAACAAGCTCAGTAAGGTAGGATACTCCCCCAATATTTTCCAATTCTTTCATTTTTTTTAATTGATTTGGAACTGTTATTAGATCAGCAGGATCTCTTTTTTCATATAAAGTTAATATTGCTTCAAATATTTTCTCATGTGCTGTTTTGTAGAAATGTTTGGGTTTAAGAAACTCGACAACCTTAACTATCGCATCTTTATCAATTAAGAGAGAGCCAAGAACTGATTTCTCGGCTTCTATATCATGAGGAGGAATGTGTATTCCTGTATTTTCATTTTTCATTTTAAATTTTTCTCTTGGCATGAAAATTAGTGAGCAGGTTTTAATATTACTACTTCAGTATCTTCCAATGAATCGCTTTTTGAGTTTAAAACAAGTTTTTCGATATCTTTCTTAATACTGTTTTTAACTCCCATTTCATTTAAAAATTCTTCTATTCCACTTAAACCCTCGATACCAGTAAGATCAGGTGTTTTGTAGTGCATAGGAAGAACATAAGAAGGTTCTATGGCGGACATCACCTTAACAGCTGTTTCAGCGTCTAAAGTATGCTTTCCCCCTACAGGTATCATTAAAACATCAACATTTGGAATCTTTTCCAAATCTTCTTGAGATAACTCACAACCTAAATCTCCAAGGTGAAGAATGTTTATACCATCTACAGTTATAAGATACATCGTACTTTTTCCCTTCTCTGACCCTTCTTTATCATCGTGATTTACAGATTTTCCGTATATAAAACACCCACCAACTTCATACTCACCTGGACCATCTATTAATAAACGATAATCATTTACTCCTGCAACATTGTTATGATCGAAATGATCGTGAGAGACAAGAAGAACATCACAAGAAAGTTTAGGAAGTTTATAACCAATCTTTGAATCGTAAGGGTCAATAACTAGAGATATTGTTTTATCTTTTATCTTAAAGCAAGAATGCCCTATGTAAGTAATTTCCATGGAACTATATTAACAGGTTAGATTTAATTTTAAAAGGTATAAATTAGAAAAATTACAATAAAAGGATATTTCCTGGTAAAATATTCTTAAATTACGGTGACCTTAGTTCAGCGGTAGAACGCCGCCCTGTGGAGGCGGATGTCACGGGTTCGATCCCCGTAGGTCACCCCAATGTCTTGTAGTATTTGACACATAAATCTTTTAAAAGTAAAATCCCAAGCAATAGACAATAACAACTAAAAAATATTAAAAAGGAGAGAAAAATGAATAAGAAAGATGTACAAAAAAGAGTACTTAAGAATGGGAAACCCCTTCCACTAAAGCTTTTTACTTGGGATGAGAATACTTACACTTTCTCAAGTGACGAAGATTTCTTGGTAATTGATTTCAATGGAATTTATGGAGGCACCTTTAATGCTGGGTCTGGTTGCACCTTTAATACTGGGTCTGGTTGCACCTTTAATACTAGGTCTTACTGTACTTTTAATACTGGATCTGACTGCACCTTTGAAACTGGATCTGGATGCACATTTAATACCGGGTCTGACTGCACCTTTAACACTTGGTCTGACTGCACCTTTAACACTTGGTCTGACTGCACCTTTAATACTAGGTCTTACTGTACTTTTAATACTGGATCTGACTGCAGATTTTATACTGGATCTGGATGCACATTTAACACTTGGTCTGACTGCACCTTTAACACTTGGTCTGACTGCACCTTTAACACTGGGCTTAGATGTGTAGTTGTCAGAAGGGATGTATTTGAAGTTATTGAGTTAAAAGAAGGTCAAAAGATAAAACTTAATGGTTATCAAATAAGGGGATACCAAGTTCTAGCGTAAGAATCTATATAAAGAGCTTTTGTTTTATAAAAAACACTAGCTCTTTTCTTTTTCTCAGATAAAATTCTAAACATTAAAAAATTTCAACAATAGTATTTAAAACAGTATTTATTATGTAGTTTATTATCCCATAGTTTGACTTACATTCCTTACGAGTGTATTATAAGCGAAAAAAGAAAAAGGGGAGTTAAAGTGAATAAACCTAGTTTTGTGGAAATAGTAGTGCTAGTGTTATCTTCTGTATCTCTAGGCGTTATTTTGTCTTATTTTATCGAGGATGTTAGAAAAAAAAGACAATTTAACCAGATAGTTTTAGCCGCAGCATTTTTATATATTTTGCTTTTTACTATAAAAACGGTGTTTTAAGGAGGTAGGTTGAAAAAGTATTTAACATTGTTAATTTTTGTTCTCGCTTTTTCTATATCGGGATGCATCCCACAGCAAGAACAGTACTGCGTCCCTCCCGAAGTAATGTATGAGAACACTGTTGTTACTAAAAAAGAAGGGGAACAAAGTATCGTTCTTCAAATGGTAGACAATGAATACGTCTACTGGGAAGAAAATAAAGAGGGAGTGTTACATCTCAACAGTGTCCCCGCAGAAAAGGTAATGATTCAAAATAGTAAGGAGGGAGATAAAGTTAAAGTTAGATACTTGGTGGCATATAACGATTGCTCTGTTCCAAAGGAGGTGGCGAGTACAAGTAGGGTAATAGAGCATCTCAGTTGGGAATGGTACGAAATAAAAATTCCAAACTGGGAATGGTATAAAACCTCCTTCAGAGGAATTGAACAAATAAAACCTGAGTAATATAAAAAAACCTTCGGTACAATTAAAATATCGAAGGTTTTATTTTTTATAGCAAAAGAATGAAATTTCAATAATCACTCTTTAAATATTCTCCCACCCTTTCTTTTTAAAGCATCAAAAGCTATCGATAACAAATACTCAGGATCGTAGTCGTAAAAAATTATATTTATGTTATTTGCAGAAACGAAAGAATGTAAAACCTCTCTCCCTAAAGCATTTTCATATGTTCCTAAGCATTTAATCTGAACCACACCTGCTGCAGCAAGCTCCTTAAAACACCTCAGACACGGTGTTCCAAGTGTGTAGGCAATAGAACCTCTCAAATCTTCTCTTGAAGTATTAATTATTGCATTCTGCTCCCCATGCAACGTTCTTTCACAATGGTCGTTTACCATATGATGCCCTACCTCATCACAATGAGCCTCCCCAGGAATTGATCCATTGTACCCAGCACCAACAAGCCTGTTTTTCTTTACTATTACAGTAGCCGTTCTAAGTCTGTCACAAGTAGCTCTTGTAGAATATACTAATGCCAAAGTAAACCAAAACTCATCCCACGAAGGTCTGTAATTACCGTTTCCCATTTCTTCTCTCCTTATCTATACTAAAGTTTAGTTATTATTTAAAAGATTATATCACTCATATTAACGTCTTTAAAAAAAGCATAAAGGGCATTTGACACACCTATATCTTAAAAGTACAATCCGTAGCAATAGATAAAATATAGATAGAAAAATAGAAAAAGGAGAGAAAAAATGAATAAGAAAGAGGTACAAAAAAGAGTATTGAAAGACGGTAAACCATTGTCTCTGAGACTCTTTAGCTGGGATGAAGAAAAAAGAACATTCTCAAGTAAAGAGGAAGGGCTGGTATTTGACTTCAAAGGAGTTGAATACGTCAACTTTAAAACAAGAGGTAAATGCTACTTTATAACCGGTTCTAATTGCACGTTCGATACGGAGTCCTGGTGCTCGTTTGATACTGGATCTTATTGTATTTTTAAGACTCAAGATAGCTGCTTCTTTAAAACATGGTCCAATTGCTCATTTGAGACTTGGGATCGCTGTATATTTAGAACTCGAGATAGCTGCAAATTTATAACTCACGATGCATGCCATTTTGACACTTGGAATTACTGCACCTTCAAGACTAGAGCTGGTTGCATTTTTGGCACTGGGTCTAATTGCATTTTCGATACTGGGTCATTCTGCACTTTTGACATTATGGATAGCTGTAAGCTAAAAACAGGCACAAATTGTGTAGTCGTGAGAAGAGATACGTTTGAGATAATCCAACCAACAGCTAATAAACAAGAAATACTACTTAATAAATACTCCGTAAGTGGATATAAGGTACTAGAGTAAAAACTAACCAAAGAGCTTATGTATGAAAATTACACAGGCTCTTTTATTTTTCATAAAACAAATCCTAACTCAAGTAAGATAGGTTAAAGGTATGTATTATTCTTTACAACAATCTATAGCCTTTTGTACCAAAGCTCCAAGTTTTTCAAAAATTCCAATGGATCCCTTCTTCTCTGGAAGGTCTTTTTCATCAATAAAGTCTACTTCTTTCCTATCTTCACTTTTAACATCATCTACTCCCACTACTCCTAAATTTAATCCCCAGAATAAACTATAAAGACTGTAAGATTTCTTAAATAAATCCTCTGCTTCTTCTTTATTTCCTTTTGTTAATGCTTTAGTACCAACTTCCATCAACCTCATTGACGCTGATAACAGGTGCTTGCTAATACACCAAACCTCCCCTTCGTAATCTTTAATTATTCTTTTTAACAAATCTTTTCTCATCTCTCTAACTTCGTTTAAAAGATCCAAATACTTTGGATTATTTGTTTTGTTATATGTAAAGAAAAAATGCTCTTCTATTGAAATCAAGTTCATAACTCCAATGGATAAGTCTTCATCCGAAGACAAATCAAGCTTCTCTCCTCTTTCAAGCTTTTTCACTTTGTTTAAAAACTCATCTATCTCTTCCTGATTTACTTCTTTGCTCATATATCCTCCTTCTAACTAATATTTACTAAAATATGCAATAAATAACTAGACAACGTTAAAAAAAGCAAAGGCAAGATAACTTTTTGATAATAGATATACACTTCTCCGTTATTCTTCTTTCTTAAAAACCTATCTGTTAAAACTGATAATACAAAGACCAACGAACCTAGAATAATTCCAAAAAGTATCTTGTCTATTCCTAATATAACATTTCCAGGTAAACCAATTAGACCTGACCAAATAAGTGAGGGTATTACAAGTATGTACATTAAAAATATTGATAAAGAAACTGGTCTTGGAATCCTCCATTTCTTCTTCTGAATAAAATCCCCCATCCACATGCCACTCGAGATAAGTAAACCTCCTATCCAAACACCCGACACAGCATCATCTATCCCAATTACTCTAGATACCCCCAACCCTGCTCCTACAGCTATTGTACATAAAGGACACACAGCTAACACAGGCTTTGAAAAAGCTGTAAGTAAAAATATAAAAATAAAATTAGTAAATAAATATTTTTTAAGCATATCTTTTCCTATCACACCATTTTACATTATTGTGTGTTTCAAAACTATCCTCCTACTAAGCAGTAGATTTATAGCCTAATTTTATACTATAATTAGCAAGTAATAAGTTTTTATTTATAATAAGTAATTTAAAAGCATTATTTATAAATAATGACAAAGTATGATAAATAAACTGAACATACAACCTTATAAAGGAACTAGAGATTTCTATCCTGAAGATATGATAGTTAGAAACTACATATTTGATATTTGGAGAAAAGTCTGTAAATCCTATGGTTACGAAGAATACGACGGACCGTTTCTTGAAAGTTTTGAAATATACGCTGCTAAATCAGGAGAGGAGTTAGTAAATGAACAGCTCTATAGCTTTGAAGATAGAGGCGGGAGAAAAATTGCAATAAGACCGGAAATGACGCCTACATTAGCAAGAATGGTAAGCCAAAGATTTAATGAACTTATCCAACCAGTCAAGTGGTTCTCTATTTCTAATTTCTGGAGATACGAAAAACCACAAAAAGGGAGAGGGAGAGAGTTTTTTCAACTTAATATCGATATTTTTGGAGTTGAAGGAATAGAGGCTGATTTTGAAATGATACAAACAATGATGGAGATAATGAAGAGATTTGGAGCTAAGGAAAACATGTTTGAGATAAGATTTAACAATAGAAGACTTGCTGATGATGTTTATAAAAGTCTTGATCTTAAGCCTCTACAAATTAAGATAGTTAACAAAGCTTTAGATAAAAAATCAAAGATTACAGAAAAAGAATTTAATGATTGGTTAAAAGAAGAAGCTAAATTAATAGATACTCAAATATTTAAACTTAATGAGTACCTATTAAACCCCTACCCTACAATCATAGAATTATCTAATAAAGGATCAGAGGGTGCCAAAGAAATTACAAAATTAATTGATTTTATAGAAACTAAAAATCTTGGGAATTTTGTAAAGTTTAAACCAACAATAATCAGAGGTTTAGATTACTATACCGGCAATGTGTTCGAGATATTTGATATAAATCCAAAAAATACAAGATCTATTGCAGGTGGCGGCAGATATGATGATTTAATAACAATATTTAAAGGTGAGAAACTAACAGGAATTGGCTACGCTATGGGAGACATAACTCTTAAGGATTTTCTCGAAGGTTGGAATTTAATACCAAATTTTGTAAATGAGTGTGAATATTTAGTTACAACATGGCCATCAAAAGATAACAAGTTCTCTGACAAATCAATGGAAATATCGAATATTCTAAGAACTAAAGGTTTAAATGTCTCGATGTGGTTGGATAAAGACACAAAGATAGATAAGCAACTAAAATATGCTGATAAGAGAGGGTTTAAATACGCAGTTATTATTGGTGATAACGAAATAGAAAAAGATACTGTAACTTTAAAAAATTTACTAGATAAAACACAAAAAGAAATTAAAATATCTAATCTTTAAATCTTTTTTTAAATCTCTTTTACATATAGAATATTGATAATGCCAAAAAACAAACTGCCCAATAATCTATTACTTCCATACGTAGGACTTTTTGTTGCAACTTTGATATGGGGGGCAGCAGGACCAATAATAAAATACACTTTAGACTATATCCCACCTATAACTTTTCTGTTTTTGAGATTTTTGATTGTGTGTATAATTATGCTTCCCTATACAATTTATGAAATTCAAAAAGTAAGGATAAACTCAAAGGACTACTTTAACTTGTTTTTGTTTGGGTTGTTTTCACAAACTTCTTTAGTACTTATATTTATTGGTTTAAAATATACAACTGCTTTAGATAATGCAATTATCGGGCTTCTTGGGTCTTTACTTGCAGTTGCCGCAGGTTATTATTTTTACAATGATAAGATAAATTCAAGAATAAAGATGGGCATAGTACTTTCCTCTATAGGTACAGTTATAGTCGTCTTAGAACCAGTATTAATTGGAAATCACGGTATAAAAATTTTGGAAAGAATTTTTGGAAACTCACTAATTCTTTTACATAATTTGTTCTGGGTAATATTTATTATTTGGTCAAAAATGAGTATGGGAGAAAGATCCCCTCTTCTTAAAAAATCATTAAGTTTTATTCATCTTAAACCAATGTCAAAGAATTACCCACCAACACTTATTACAAGTATATCTATGTTTGTAGGATTGTTGTCCATCACTCCTGTCGCTCTCTTTGAAATTCTAGGAATCTTTGGACCTATTCAATACTTTAATATTATGGAGATCGGAACAAAGGGAATTTTAGGTCTTCTTTATATGTCAATTTTATCTTCTGTTGTTGCGTATGTACTATATCAAAAAGCTCTAAAATACGTAAATGTTACAGATACAGCGTTCTTTGGATATTTAAGCCCTATTTTCACACTACCTGTGGCCTATTTACTACTAAAGGAGATACCTAACAAATTTGTCATTGTAGGAGCTATTTTTATTGCAATTGGAGTCTGTATTGCAGAAAGAAAACCTAAAGATAACAAAAGATAGGCATACTTGTTGTTCTAGAAAAATCT
Organism: uncultured Candidatus Saccharibacteria bacterium; assembly: GCA_964483965.1. Classification (GTDB taxonomy): domain Bacteria; phylum Patescibacteriota; class WWE3; order UBA101185; family UBA10185; genus JAAZNV01. The sequence continues at coordinate 1,450 of CAZADQ010000014.1, read as the reverse complement.
TGTTATACTCCTTAACGTTATGAAAAAGGATATACATCCAAAAATAAATAAAGAATGTGTGGTTACCTGTGCTTGTGGAAACACCTTTATTACAATGTCTACACTACCTTCAATAAAGGTAGAGATATGCAGTGCCTGTCATCCTTTCTATACAGGACAAAGTAAATTTGTTGACACAGAAGGAAGAATAGAAAAGTTCTCAAAGAGGTTAAAAGTTTCAGAGGAAAGAAAAAAAGAAGCAGATATAGTTAAAAAAACCAAAGCTTCAAAGAAAAAAGGCACAGAAGAATCAAAAACAATTACATTGAAAGAAATGTTAAAGAAAGCGAAAGAAGAAGAAAAAGTAGAAGAAGTACAAGAATAGTTAATTTGTTTCTTTAAATCCCCAAGAAAAGATATAAAATTGAATCTAGAGATGTCTATCTTATCAATAATTCTTGGTTCTAACTAATTAATTAGTTAGTCGGTTAGTTAATTATTTACTTTAATAACAATATGGATAAAGGTTTGGATTATATTAAAAAAGAAATAGAAAGAGTAAAAAAAGAGATAGAAGATAATAAAATGCTTTTAGAAGAAAGCCCTGATATGAAGGATATTGTAAAAGAAGAGATAGTGGGTTTGGAGAAACAGAAAGAGAGCCTAGAGGAAGCTCTAAAATCCATGGATGATTCCTCCTCTTACTCTGAAGGACATAGTCAATCAGGGCAAAAGGATGGAAAAGAAAAAACAGTAGATATTGATCAAAATACTGCTATTCTTGAAATTAGGTCAGGAACAGGAGGAGATGAAGCCGGGTTATTTGCAAAAGATTTGTATAGAATGTACATAAGGTATGGGGATAAAAACAATTGGAAAGTAGAAGAAAACTACTTAGCTGAAAATGAAGCAGGAGGTGTTAAGACGATAATATCTGAAATTAGAGGACAAAATGTGTACGAACTTCTCAAAAATGAATCAGGAGTGCATAGAGTTCAAAGAGTACCAACGACGGAATCAGCTGGAAGAACACACACTTCGACAGCCACAGTTGCAGTTTTACCTAAAATTAAACATGTAGAAATTGATATCAGACCTGAGGAATTATCGTGGGAATTCTATAGATCTGGAGGAAAGGGAGGGCAAAACGTTAATAAAGTATCCACAGCTGTAAGACTTACACATATACCTACTGGAGTTATTGTAGAATGCCAGGAAGAGAGATTTCAAGGTAAAAATAGGGAAAAGGCATTAAGTATTCTCCACTCCAAGCTTTATACACAAATGCAAGAGCAGAATGTTAAAAGCATAAGTGATCTAAGAACCTCTCAGGTAGGTTCTGCTGAAAGAAGTGAAAAGATAAGAACATACAATTTTCCACAGGATAGAATTACTGACCACAGAATAAATAAAAGCTGGCATAGCATTGAAAGAGTTATGAATGGCGAAATAGAAAAAATACTTTTAGATA
>CAZADQ010000013.1:8599-10469 GCA_964483965.1 uncultured Candidatus Saccharibacteria bacterium | reverse complement strand
AAGAAGCCTTTGAGCAATCAGGGGCTTCTTTGTTTTTGTCTAAAGATTATTTGTGTATCATTTTATGTGGTCGGGGTGGGCGGATTCGAACCGCCGACCTCACGGTCCCGAACCGTGCACTCTACCAACTGAGCTACACCCCGTTAAAATCTAATGTGTAAAACGCCGCATCCTCTTAAAAAAGGGTACTTACTTGATCAAAACCACTGCGTTAGGAAGACTTCTTCCAGGCCCAACGACATAAGAGCCATTAATATATAAAGCAGAGCTCCCACCACCATCTAAGTTTAAGGCATCCTTTGCTCCCAAAGCTTTCATAACATAGGCAGCATCCACTACAGTTGCATTACTTATTATTGCTAAATATAGATTGGAATCTCCAACCCCTATTACACCTCTAGGTCCTTTGACATCCTTTTGATATGAAGTAAGTTTGGATGTGTTTATGACAATTTCTCCATCATCTAATAATGTTGGGTAGTTTGAAATTCCCGCTGTAACAGAACCTCCCCCATAATCTGAAGACTTTTTATAAAACTTTGGAGTATTTCCGTTGAAAGTAGCAAGACCTGTATCTCCCCAAGATAAAGCACCTTTGTTTAACCATTTTCCTGAACTTGATTTATAGAAGGCATAATCACTAGAATTAATCTTTCCTGAACATGTTGAGTAGTCTGGGGGACAAAAGTAGGCACCATTAATACCAGCGTAACCTCCATTATCCTTGATATGGTCTGCTAAAGATTTAGTAGGACAATTATCCCTACAGTCATCCCCATTTGCAGAAGCGGTAATTACTTTTACACTCGATAAAGAAACTTTTATTAAAAATACTCCAAACTTACCTTTCTCAGTATCTACAGTTAAATAACTGTATCCCTCACCCGATACTTGTGCAGTTGGTTTAGGAATGCTTTCTAAATATTTATTGTATGAAGCATCAAGAGAAGAAACCGCCAAATCCATCTCTTCCTTTAATCCATCAAAATCTTTCTTGATTAACTTCTCTCCCCACAAATATACTTTCTCACCAAACTCTTTAGTATCTAATTTTACATTTATATTTCTATCTAAATTTTTAGAAAAGATACCATAAGATTTATATATCTCAGATATTTTTAAATACTCTTCGTTATCTTTTAATGAAGACAGTTCATCTAATTGAACTCGAATTAATTCAACTTGGGATATTAAATTTATCTGTTCAGATATTTTCAAATGATCTTCGTATAAAGATATATTAAATGATTCTTCAAGGGTTTTTTGTTTTTGTGACAACGTATTTAGATCACTGTTTAATGCAACTAATCTTTTATATAAATAAAAAACAGAAAACATAACAACTAGAAATAAGATAATTATCAAAGGAATTTTAACTATTGCGGGAACTTTTAATTTAGGAAACTTCATATTCACTATATATAGTACATTTTATACTATGGATTGGGAATTGTTTTAAATATGAATTAATAAATAGAATAAAAAAACAGCGTTTTGGTTATAAACCTAGGTACGCTGTGGACCTTAGATAGTTATTTATGAGAGTACATTCCAGTTTTTAACTAAAATATAAATTACAAGGCAAAAACACAAAACAGCTGTTAACCAATCAAATACTTTGTGTTCTAGAAAACCCTGCGCTACGTTTAAAACGATAAAACCGACAGCAATAAAAAGAGTTTCTCGCCAATTCAACTTCTTTGGGTTAATTACACACACATAAACATAACCTATCGTGTAACCTAGTAAAACCATTTCTAAAAACAACAAGATAAAACTTATCATCTCAGTATTCATCTCTTCTCTCCTTTACTATTGAATTGGTTGGATTCTACTACAGTTTTAATGATGTTTCAAATGCTACAAGATT
>CAZADQ010000013.1:506-8589 GCA_964483965.1 uncultured Candidatus Saccharibacteria bacterium | reverse complement strand
TAGTATCTTAAATAATGATGAAAAATAACTAGGTAATAGGATATTTGATGGGTTCTTGGAGAATAAAAAATGCAGAGTTTTGGTTTTTAAAGACCCAGGTACTCTGCAAACCTATATTCATGTCATAATGTAGCGAACAATTTTACAAGCTCTTGCGTCTCTTCGGAGTTTAGTAGTGCCGCTTTCCTTCCATTTAGCACCACCCACCACAAGTCACCGGAGTCGTTAGGTTCAAAAGAGAAAGAGCATTCTCCTTCCCCCTTAAACTCACCGAGAGTATGTAGAGCCGCGGGAGAATTAGCTTCCCTGAGAAGGTTTTTCAAATCCTCCCTTTGGTAAACGAGAGGGGGATTTCCCGATTCCCTAATCCTCACTTCCGTCGAAAACACGACCACAGAAAGCTTTCTACGATTCCAAAAACCATCCATGTCACACTCCTTTTATTTGATTATCAATATTTTACTATATTTCGAAGATTTATGCAAATACTACAGGATATAATGGTACCCCAGGCAGGAATTGAACCTGCATCTTGCCCTTAGGAGGGGCACGTTCTATCCGTTGAACTACAGGGGCTTGAAATTTCTTAGACTATAACTCAAACTTGATTACAGAACAACCTAATCTTTAATGCTTGAAATTTTAGCTTTTTGAATGTATTCAAAAATTCTTTGTTTTCTCTCCTCTAATGTGAGATTAGAATCAATACCTGGTCCTCCAATACAACCTCCAGGACAATTTAGAATATCTAGTAATCTAACTTTTGTACTCGAATCAAAATTTTTAATGGCTTTGATATTATTCTCTACTCCTGAAACAATCTCAATCTCACCCTCCTTCATCTGATCAGATAAACCACTGCTGTGAGATAAACCACCATCAAGAGCATAAAGTCTTGTTGGACCCTGTGTTGATATATCAAAACAATCTTCTGGATTTTCTTCTTCCTCTGTATTGAAGTGTTCAAATACCTTGGATATTTCTGTATACGTTAATACGAGAATATTCAATTCCGGAGCATCTTCCTTTGCTTCCAACTTTTTCATTATGCAGGGACCAATAAACACAGGTCGGTAACCTGGGTATTTTTCTTTAACAATTTTAGCAATAGCTACCATCGGAGAATCCACACCGTGAGTAAAGTATTTAGTATACTGGGGCATTTTATTTTTAACCATCCTAACAATAGTTGGACAAGGACTTGTTATATACCTAGCATTTGGATCTTTTTTTAGTAAATCTAGTAATTCCTCGTTTGTTTTTTCTGCACCAACAGAAACTTCAACAACATAGGAAAAACCAAGTTTTTTAAGCATAGTAATAATCTTGGGATAATCAAATACGATAGGAAATGAGGGGGCAAGCATTGCAACTAATTTTTCTTTATTAGATAAAGCATTAATTATTATATCTACTTCATTCATATCTTTTTCTTCCCAACATTAAAAACAAATAAGACAAAGCACCTCCTGCCAAAGCAGTTACTAATTGAATTAATCCCATTGAGTTAATAAATAACTTAGGAACAACATGAAAACCAAAGTAAATATTCGCAACAAGAAAAAGCAATCCAAATTTAGCAAAAGAAGAAACAACTATTCTTAAAAGATAATTGTAATTTTTCATATTGCTAAAAACTAAAAGGAGAAGAAAATTTCCCATCCATATAAAAGGTATGAAGTAGACTAAAAATACAGTAAGTGGGCCAAAGATTAACCCATTTAGTAAGGCTCCAATACTTGGAAGAATAATAACTGGAGCTATATTCTTTTTTGAAAATTTTGAAACATATAAAAAGAGGAAACAGTTAACTAAAGTGCCTGTAAACCACTGAGGTCCTGGGACAAAAAATGGGATAGTAAAAGCAAGAACTGGTATCAAAGCGTCAATAAAACGAAAGTCTACTCTAGTAATTAAGATTGACTTTAACATATGAGTAATGATAGCAAAATTTATGGCGGATAGCATAGGGCGATATTGGAAAATACCTTATCCACGTATCCATTGAGGATTTTATCAGAGAAAAATACTTTATAGAAAACAAAAACCCTAGAATTTCACTCGCTTTCGCAACGTGTCTAAGGTTTTTTTAGGACAAATGCAAATTACTTACAGGTCAAGATATATCGTTGTCAAATACAAAACAAATATGAGAACGAGTCCTACGAAGGTAATCACAGCATCACCTGTTTCTATGGGCGGTGTAAGCCAAAGTGACTCTCCAAGATATGCCATCGCACCAGCAATAAGGCCGGCAAGAAATGGTTTTAAATTTTTATTACTCATTTCCATTCTCCTTTTTTGGATATAGCGCACTAGTTTTTGCGCAATGGTTATTGATTACTAAGCCCCATAGTATACTAAGGGGAGCGGGTTTCGTCAAGAACTATCTTGAGTCTACAAAGTGGTAATTTTGAAACAATTGGCAAAGAGCATGGGATGTACTTGAACTCCCGTATCTAGCATTGCCTCCAAACCGGATTCGTGATCATCTTTCTTAATTGGTTTAATAGGAAGTTTAACTGGCGGAGGGGGAGAGATTCGAACTCTCGATTCTCTTGCGAGAATAGCGGTTTTCAAGACCGCCGCACTAGGCCACTATGCGACCCCTCCACAAATGAGAACGTTGTAATTATACCAATTAATCTGCTGGGATAACATTTTAAAACTTACTTAAGTATAGAATTGATTAAACTTTTCTAAAAAACTATTTGTACTCTAAAATCTCTTCGGGTGTAAACCAAAGATCTATTTCACTTTTAGCTTCTTCAATGGTTCCCGAAGCATGTACAGTATTATAAACAGTTCTTTTTTGAAGATTTGCAACAATAGCCGAATCCAAAGAATAATCTCCTCTTATAGTTCCTGGTAATGCTTTTAAAGGAATAGTATGTCCTACTAAACTTCTAAGTCTTTCAATTGCATTGTATCCCTCAAGTACAAATGCAAATACTGGACCTGAACAAAGAAGGTCTGCATTCCATTCTTTAACTATTTTACCTATCTCTAGAGGATTATCTGTACCCATGTTTTTCTTTATATCTATATCATTTTTCTCACACTCTTCTATTGTTCTCTCACCTACTTTTTGTTTCCATTCTTCCGTACTTGGGTAGTGCTTTTCTGCTATATCTCTATTTATCTTAACTAACTTGGAAGCAACAATATCAAAACCCATCCTTTCCACTCTTTGAACTATTTCACCAACAATTTTCCTGCTAACACCATCTGGTTTTATAAGAAACAGAGTTCTTTCTTTTATTTCTTTTTCCATATTTACATGAATTTATATCAGAACTACAAAGATCAGTCTAGAAGAATATCCTCTATAAAATATTTCTCATTATCATATATTGAAAGAATAGAGAATCGAGAAGTTTGAATTGCATTTTGAGGAAAATCATTTACGGTATTTGTTATGGCCCCGATTACAAAGTGATATAAATTTGATCTTTTGGAATCTACTATCTCACTCGATCTGTGATGCTCCCCAGCAAAGACTGCTTTCACATTTTCATTTTTTCTTATCATATCAAGTAAATCCTCCCCCAACTCCTTAACCTCTAACTGTTTCTTTTTTAACAATATATCTTCCGGTGGTATAACAGAACTACCCATAAATATGCCATCAAATGGAACATTTAATCCTTCGGTGAATAGGGGCTGAGATAAAACAACAAAATCTACCTTGTCTATGTTGCTCTCTATCCATAATAATTGTAACGAGCTTATCTTTGTGTAATTTGGACTGTTATCTATTAATAAAAAACTAGTGCCTTCATATCCAACTAAGTGGTAGTTAATACCAAAAACATCATTAAAATTATTAACATTCACCGACTCTGCCAGATCGTGGTCACCCGGAATAACGTAATAATCTATACCAGCACTATTTAATATATCTCTCATCTCCTCAAGAGAATCAGTATCCCCATAGTTTGTAACATCTCCAATTACAAATATACCTCTACATCCAGATGCGTTGACCTTTTCCAAAGCTTTAATTAAATTATCTTTGTCTTGATGTATATCGGAAATTATACAAATCTTAAAAAGAAGCTCCCCACTCATTTTATTTTTTTCATTTTCTACTAAGTTTTGTTCTGTTAAATTTACTGAAGTAACTATTCTTTCTTTTCTTTTGGAATCTATGTTTAATTTAGTAAATAATGTACTCATTAAGTTAATTAATCCTTTTCTATCAACATTAGAAACACCTCTAACAAATAGAGAAATACCTAAAATTAGAGCGCTAATAAGAACAATGGCAATAATTGATTTTAAAAATTTTCCAAATATCAAACTTATCTTCCTACTTTTCTTTTTTACTTCTTTCTTCTTTTTTCTACCCATATTACTTTTGTATTTTTAAACTTTATATTTTCAATAATTTTGGATATTATTTGGAAATTATTACATCTTCTCTACTACGTCTATTCCTAAAAGCCCTAGACCATTTTTTAAGATTACTGAAGCGCTGTAGACAAGAAGAACCCTAAAATCCTTTATCGATTCTTCTGCATTTAATACAGGGGTATCTCCGTAGAATGAATTGAATTTTTGGGCAAAGCTATATAGATAATTAGCAATAATGTGAGGGGAAACTTCCTCAGATGCTAAAAGCACTGTCTCTGGAAATCTTTGTATACTTCTTAAAATGGTGCTTTCCTTCTCGTTTAACTTTGAATCTCCAAACAGCTCTAAGTTGAAATCCAACTCGTTCTCAACCATACCTGATTTCTCCAGAATAGACATAGCACGTGCGTATGTGTACATAAGATAAGGACCGGTGTTACCTTCAAAACTTGTAACTTTCTTAAGATCAAAAACAATATCCTGCTTTGAATCTACTTTAAGCATTCCATATCTATAAGCGCTTAAAGCTATCTTTTTTGTTGTTTTTTCAATATTAGTTATTTCTTTTAAGCTCTCTTTAATTTCTTCTTTCTCTATATCCACTAGCTTATTAAACACATCATCGGCACTAACTACAGTACCTAATCTTGAAGACATAGCCCCATCCGGTAACGATATCCAACCGTATGATACATGGTGAAGCTTCTTGACCCAGTCAAAACCTAGTAATTCCAATATTCTAAACAACTGTTTGAAATAGTCAGATTGTCTTTTATCTACCACATAATATCTTTTATCAAATCCATACTTCTCGTAGTTTTCCTTAGCCATATACATATCCTGAGTAATGTAAATTGGTGTTCCGTCACTCCTTAAAAGTACCTTGTCGGGTATGTCATATTTTGATAGTTTTGCAATTACAGCTCCTGTAGAATCTTTTTCCGCGATACCTATTTTAATTGCCAAATCAACAATATCTCTCCCACTCTTAGTATAATTACTTTGATACTCCCAAATATCAAAAGATACGTTTTCATTTTCATACGTTGGTTTCCAACCTTCGTATGCCCAGTTAGTAATTTTTTTCCATAAATTTACTGTTTCCTCATCTCCATCTTCCAATTTTTTAAATATGTCAGAAAGTTCTTTGTCTAACTCTTTTGGATATTTCTCATATTCGGTTTCAAACATTCTGTAGTAATCACCAACAAAATGATCTGTTTTTTTGTCTGGATCTTTATTGGTTCCATATTTTTTATACATTAACATTGATTTACAAATATGTGTTCCCCAGTCATTCATATAATTCATCTTTATGACGTTATAACCTGTGAAGCAAAAAATATTTGATATAGAACTTCCTAAGAAATTATTTCTAGAGTGACCAATGTGTAGTGGTTTATTTGGATTAGGAGCGGAGTACTCAACTATGATAATTTTCCCCTCTCCAATGTTACTGGATCCGTATCTATCCTTTTTATCAAGAATACGGGAAATCTCATATTTAAGCCAATAATCAGATAGAGTAAAATTAATAAAACCTGGTTTTTCTACCTCAATAGAAGAAAAAATAGGATACTTATCTCCGTCTAATTCAAAGTTTAATTCGTTGTTTTTTATCTCATGAACAATATTCTGAGAAATCTCAATAGGGTTTTTTACTATCTTTTTTGATAAAACCAAACCTATGTTTGTAGACCAATCTCCAAATTTTTCGTTTTCTGGATGCTCTAATAAAACGTTATCAGCATCAATAGAGTATGCACTCTTTACCGCATCTTTAATATTTTCTTTTAGTAGCGTAGGTAAATCAACCATTTTTATTCCTTAACTCCCTAATATTATCAATAATTTCGCTAACTTAAAACAAAGGAGCTTTAACCCTAATCTTTATATCTCCCTCAATGTCAGTTCTTATTACGCTGCATTTTAAATCTTTTAGCAGATTTTCTACTTCAATTGATGGATGACCAAACTTGTTTCCTTTTCCAACGGATATAGCACATATTTTTGGCTTTAAATCAGTATAAAACCACTTAGCTAAACTATATTTTGATCCATGATGAGGTACTTTTAAAAGATCAAAATCCCCATCAGTATCATTTTTTATATCGTTTAGGTCTAATTTTTCTAGTACATTTAAGGTAGCATCCCCGGTAAGAAGTGCTTCAAAATCTCCGTAATCTAAAAACAACACTATTGAGGAATCATTAATATCCGTAATTTTATTTTGCAAAAAATCTTTGCTAGGCCAAAGAATTTTAAATTTAACATTATCAATTTCAAACTCATCTCCAACGTAAACATTTAAAATATTTAAATTAGTTGTAATACTCTTGAAAATTGAAAAATCACGAGAAGTGAAGACGACGTCGTTAAACATAATAGTACCTACTTTGCATCTTCTCAAAATTCTATTCAAACCATTAATATGGTCATAATGTGGGTGAGTTAAAACTAACAAATCTATTTTACAAAAGTAGTAAGGTATTTTATTTGATAATTTAAAATCCGCTTCATAATTATCACCTCCATCTATTAATATCTTTTTTCCATTTGGCGTAGAAATATATATTGAATCCCCCTGCCCCACATCCCATATTTCTATATTTAGTATGTTTGTATCCTTAGGGATTAGCGTTAAAAAGGAAATTATAATGTAAGTAAAGATGATCATTACTAAGTCAGTTGTTTTCATATATTTTCCCTTTTCTTCTATTAATTAAATACCCTGCTAAAAGGGCAAAAACATAGTAAATAACGATTGGAATTATGCTTACGCTGAAATTTACACTTGCAAAATTAAAACCCGAGAAAAAGTTAACTAGGTGTACAAAAACGGTTAAAAATGGGTATATAAAAATACTTAAAATCTTGCCCATAAAACCGAACACATGAATAATAAATATATAAAAAGTGCCTAAAACGGTAGCTACAGGTACAGTCCAAAGAATCAAAGGATTTACTAAGAAGCTTAAGATACTTATTCTACCAAAATAAAATGAAACAATTGGAATTACAAATATCTGAGCTGAGATGGTTGTTCCTAAATCTTCTAAAAAGAATGACTTAGTTTTAAAGATATTTTTAAGAAAATTAACAATTCCATTTCCAAAAACTATCAAACCTAGCGTAGCTAAAAAACTTAATTGGAAACTGACATTAAGTAAAAAATATGGCCAAATTAATATCATAAATAATGCTGTAAATAACAAAGCTCTTAGTCCCTCTACTCCTCTACCATAAAACTTTACCCAAGATACTAAACTTCCCATTATCCAAGCTCTAATGACAGGGGGCTCAAATCCAGTCATTATCGAATAAAGAAATGTAAAAAACTGAGCTACGAGCAAATTCTTTAACTTGTATTTTGAACCCAAAAACCTCATAACCAAATTAAAAACTAAACTTACGTTAAATCCCGATACTACAACAACATGAATAGTACCTGTATTTTTTAAAGCTTCCTTGAATTTCGGTATTTTACCTAACTCATCAGCTCCTATAACCATACCTATTAAAAGCTCGCTGTGAGGACTAGGAAAATATTTTCTAACTAAATCTATAGACTTCTCCCTAAAACTAACTAAATATTTACCTGGAAATTTCTCTTTATCTGTAAAAATAGTCTTATCTGGGTCTATACAACTATTTAAGACCTGGGGGCCATAACAACTAAAATAAACTCTAGTTGAAGCTATTAAAACAATTATTAATAAAGGGAGAT
>CAZADQ010000013.1:0-496 GCA_964483965.1 uncultured Candidatus Saccharibacteria bacterium | reverse complement strand
ACCAAAATATTTATTAAAAGATCTTCTTCATTAAAAAATAATCAGATCTTTTATTCCCTCTATGGTTGATTTGTATAAACCTGATTTTGATTCAAATTCTGATAAATCTTTATAGCTTCTATTAGTAATTATTTTTTCTGCGTTAGCTGGACCTATACCTGGAAGGGTATCTAATTCGGATGAAGACGCTGTGTTTACATTTATCTTCCCACTTTGGTTGTTAGACATATCCTCGTTACCATCAGAATCACTTACATCACTATAATCAACAGTATCTACCCCACCGTCAATAATTACGTCACTATCTAGTGAAGAACTATTTGAATCTGAGTTTGAATCCGAGTTAGAGTTGGAATTTGTATTTGTTTTTACTGTTGAAGATATTTCATAACTCTCTGGAGTGTATACTTCCCATTCAAATGGGATGTATATTTTTGAAGAGTCTTCAATTTTTTTTGATAAAGTTTGTTTCTTTTTTGTCTGAACTATGATTTTT
>CAZADQ010000012.1:0-10589 GCA_964483965.1 uncultured Candidatus Saccharibacteria bacterium | reverse complement strand
TTAAAGAAAGCACCTATAAAGTAAAGTCTAAATAGATATTTTCTTGAGACTTCATTTGATCTTTCATGAATTATTAAAGACTTCCATCTAAAAGAACTAACAACATAGTGAATAATTATTATGAAAAAAATTAAGGGAATAAATTTCCAATCCAAAAGCTTAAAATTAAAAAGTAACTCCTCTTTATTTACCTTTGTTGAAACAAGATAAACAATTAAACCTAGACTTACTGATATTTTTAATAGAGACTCTAAATTCTTCTTCATACCGTCTTTTTGCCTTTTCTAAAAACCAGTAAACCAAACTTTCTTGAAAAAGAAGAAACAGCTAAAGATATGTCTGCCTTAGAAATAAAACCTGCTATAAAAGGTGCGTATAGAAGGAGAGCTGCAAAAGGAATTAAACCTGCAAGTTTTAACCATAAAATATCTATGTTACACATCCAAGCTACGAAAAATCCCTGAATCAAGATAGCAACATGGTCTATGTTAAAAAACATAAAGTTCATTCTCTTTTTTATCCAATAAACCATAAATAATAAACAAACCACACTTCCTACTACCATTGACCAAGAAGCAGCTTGAAGTATGTCCATAAACCTATACAAACATAGAAAAGACAGAATGGTTCCTAAAATTAAAAGAAGATAGCTGCTAATCATACTTTTAGGCTTCTTTGCAGGTATTAGGACACTTGAATTAATAATATTCACAAAAGAGTAAATAATAAAAGTAAATACCATTGGAGCTATCAAAGGAAATGATTCGTTATACTTATCGCTTCCTACTAAAATCCTTATCAATATTGGAGCAAGATATGATGCTAGTGCTCCTGTAAAAACAATTAGGGAAAATAGTTTATTGAAGTTCTTACTAAATGTTTCTTTAAACTCTTTAAAGTCACTAACGTATCTTTCTGAGAAAACAGGAAGGTTAACCGTTGTAACTGAATCTGAAATACTCATAAGCTTCTTTGCATAAAGCATAGCAAAAGAATAAACAGCAACTGTTTCTGTCGTATTAAACAAACCAAGAGCGTTGTTACCTAATTTTTCCCAATTTGTGTAAATTATCTTTACAACGTATATCGCAATGCTTATTGAGAATATTTCCCTAAATAATCTTGTAAAATCCTTTCGATTTGGCATAACAATCTTACCTTTTAAGGGTTTAAAAGCAACGAAAGCAAGAACTACAGATGATATTAGACTAAAGAAAAAGAAGGCATAAAAGTACCCATTTACCTTAAACAAAGACACTAGAGGAATATAAATAAGAATACTTACGAAGGATATGACTATCTGATAAATAAATAGCTGCTTAAATCTTCTCATCCCAGATACCACAGAATTTAGTATTCCCTGCACTCCTTGGAATAAAAGAGATACTGAGTATATCTTTAAAGGAATAATTAAATCAGCGTTTTTATAAAAATTAACAGCGATCTTATCAGCAAGGAAAAACAGAACAAAAGCTATAGGAAGAGTCACACAATATCTAACGAAAGTAGATGTTATAAAAATTTTAAAAACATCTTCTTCTTTTTTTGCAGAAGATATTTCTCTTGTGCTAGCTGATACAAGACCTAAATGCTGATATATCCCCAGTGCTCCACCAATAGATATGGCTAACTGAACTACCCCCCATTCCCCAACACTTAAAATTCTTATGATAACAAATGTCTGTATAAGACCTGCTACCATAGCTAATAATTGAGATACCAAACTAATAAATTGCCATTTTCCTAATTCTTTCATTTTACTTTCTTTCAATTATCAAATCAGTCAAATACAGACTTCGAATTTTAATTTTATTAGAAAAACTTAAAAATACCTGATAATCCCCTGGTTCAACATAGGATGGAAAAGCTATATCGATCTCTTCAACATAATAAACATTCTCGGACCACTCTTCAGGAGTTGTAATTGCAAATGATGGTAGATTTGCTACTTGAAATGTTTTTCCACTTAGTTTATTTACATAAGTCATATATAAAACATATTCATTTAAAGAGCCTTCACCGATAACTTTATAAACCAATGTAGCTTTGGATGGGTTTCCTACTAAAACTTTATTAGGTATATCGAAATCAACTAATCTTATCAAATTCATAATATCAAATTGATACTTTTCAATGTATTCATATCTTTCTTGAATAGGAAGTTTAGTTTCTTTATCCCTAGGATTGCTTTTTTCAAACAAATATAAATTTCCACAAGCAGTAATTAGTTCGTATTTACTACTAGAGATTAGCTTTTCAGTAAGATCTTTAACAATATTATTGCTTAAGTTTAAAATGGAAGTGAGTTTCCTAGATTGAACATCTACTACTATGTAATCGGCGTCGTTCCACAAAGCAGGGAATATTGCGTATGTCTCTCTCAAGCTTAAGTGAGCTCCCAAATAGTCCGGCCCTGAAACAGATGCGTTATCGGGAATTAATTCCATCACTGCATTGGCACATTGTAGGTCCTTTGTATCTAAATCAGATAGTTTTACGACGTCTCCTGTCTTTATATCTGATAAATTCCTACCATCTTTGTCGTAAGTAGCAAAAACTCTCCTTTTTATAGCCTGTGTAAACCACAAATACATTGGATTATTGTATTCATAAGATGTTTTAAGACAAGAAACTAAAACTGCAGCAGAAATAAAGACAATAATTCCATTTTTGTACTTTTTAAATTTTGAAAAAAGTTCCCCAGGTAGCTTTGATAAAAAACTTATAGAATATATTGTTGACACAAATAAAACAGGAATAATCATTGATATTCTATGAGTTTCTATGTCCTCGACCCCCAAACCATCATCCGTAACTAAGTAATTCATAAGAAAGTCAGGAATTGATATTAAAAGCATTGCTGGATTAGCAAAAGGCATGTAAAGAACTGGTTTAAAAGTTTTATCTAAACTGTCCAACCTATCTCCGCTAAAAAATACTCTTATAACATTGTCGGGATTGAGTAATATATTTACAATAACCTCCCCATAAGAATCACCAAAATCGTCATACCTGCTTAAAAAATAGTTCGGTAGAGTAACGTTCCTACTAGTGTCTATATTAACTTCAATAGATTTAAGAAATCTTTCATAACTTTCGGTTCTTACGTGAGAGTATTTAGGGATTATCACAAAAAAAGCAATTAAAAACCAAGCAAAACCTACAAACATCATACTTAATCCTATTTTTGTAGTTTTAAGTTTAAAATAATCTAAGAACCAATCCGTACTAAATGTAAAACTCCTCGATCCAACTGTCCTAAAAATTAATATAAATAAACCCCATATAAAGATATAAAGAGGTACTTGTTCTTTACCTGCCATAGTTAAAACAAGCATCACCCAAAACAAAACAATTCTTTTGGTGGTAAATTTATTTTCTTTGTACATCTTTTCAAAAACAAAGAAAGCACATAAAAAGAAGGGTATAGATGCTGTTACAGCATGAAAACCCATTGTACCGTTTAAAAACCCCATTGCAGGGTATAAAAGATAAGCAGATGCTATAGCACTCGCGGAAAGTTTTGAATTAAGCTCCATACGCGCAATTTCATAAACTAAAAAGGAAGAGAGAATAACTAGAACAAGCTGTGAAATCACCAAAGTTAAGGGGTGGGGTAAAATAGCAAAAGCTGGAACAAAAAGGAGAAGAAGGGGATCTACGTGGCTAAAAGACCATCTTGGAACATTAGATCCGAAGTAGTCAGTTAAATACATAATCTTACCTTGCAAAGTATACCAAGCCATTTGTGACATATTTCCAAGATCAAACTTACCAAAATCAAAATTTTTGTATTTAAAAATATCCAATCTTGTAGCTACAAAGAAATTAAGGGATGCAAAAAAAACTAGTAACAAAAACCAAATATTATTTTTAATATAACTAATAATTTTCTTAATATGCATAAAAATATATTAAATATAAAAGTTACGAAACAACGTCTCTATCCCTGAATAATAGCACAATCACGACAATGCTTCTGACTTTGTAGTTCAAGGTAAAAACTTTTCTTTCATTAATAATTTTTCTATTAATTTTTTCCTAACTTACTACTACTTATTATATCTAAACTTTTAAAATAAAGTCAGAAGCAACTTTACAGCTATTATGGGATTTACAATAAAGTTTTAAATTGATTTTAGGAGATTAAAAAGAGCATATATAAAAGTAAATGAAATTAATTAAACAAAGTTTCAAAATTATTAACATATTTAAACAATTAAATATTATTAAAGCCCTTCTAAAACCGATCCATTGGCTCACTCTATGTAACGTCGTTAATCTAAGTATATGCGCAAGTAGAATGCGGTGCTAATTACTACCACTTAATAAAATAATAAATAAAAACTCGATCTATTTTTTTAAGTTCTAATTTTTAAAAGAAAATAAAGTAATTCACGCAAACGATAGCGATAATAAGCACTTCTCTACTCTAATTAATGAAAATTCAAAACGGATATATCTTACTACCAATCATCTTCTTATCATAAAAGATAGTTTGTCTTTGCAAACTCATATACTTTTTCAATTTCTTTCTCTCTTACATCCCAAGAATAATGTTGTGCTACTTTGTCTGATTCTACCGAAATATCTCTTAACCCAACAATCCTTAGTATGTAGTCAGCGATATGTTGTGGATTCTGGTTCTCCAAGTAAAATAATCCATCTATTTCTTCAGCAAGTCTAAAACCAGAAACCAAACAAGGTATTCCACAGGAAAGTGCTTCCATTACAACCTTAGGCATTCCTTCCCAAGAAGAAGGAAGTACAAATATATCTGAGGATTGGTAAGCTACAGGTGTTTGTGGGTATGGTGTGTAACCAACTTTTATTACCCTGCTTGCCAAACCATTAATTTTTATTGTATCGTCAATCTTACTTGTATAATCCATGTTTCCTGATCCTACTAAAAGGAGTTTATAGTTGTGTGGTAAATATTTAAGTGAATCCACTAAAAGATGTACGTTTTTTCTTTCTGTCATAGCACCTAGATTTAAAATCACTACATCGTCCATATCAAAGCCGATTTCCCTTCTAGATTTCTCTACTTCCTCATTTTCTATTTTTTTGAAAATATTAGGATTAACTCCAGATTCAACTACAAAACATCTTCTAGAGTCAGCTTCATAAAGATTGGTTGCACTATCCATATTCTCTTTACTTACAAAAACACACGCAGCTGCAGATTTTATAGCCTTTTTATCAGAAAAAACGGACAAGGGCCAAACTAAATACCTTGCCAGTGGGGTTATTAATTTTCCTTGTTTCTCCATCTGAATCCATCTATCTTTTGCAACATTGTGAAAATGTACTACCAGGGGAATTTTTAACTCCTTTGACCAAGGGAAAAACTTCTGTAAAAAACATCTGTAAACATATATCCAAACAGCAAAGTGTCCGTGAGAATGAATAACATCTGGATTGTTCTTTTTTCTCCACTTTAAGTATTTAAAAAAGAGTATTACAGAACTTGTAAAAAAGATAGTCCCGGGATAAGGCTCTCTATTTATTGGGTTAACCTTTATGTTTCCAGGTCTTTCTATTGCCCCTGCTTTAGGCCATCTCCCACAAAAAATCTCAACCTCGTGGCCTTTTTGTACCTGAATTGAAGTCAATTCATAAGGATGCGGAGCTAATCCCTGCCAAGGTGGCGGCCAGTCATAAATAATTCTAAGTATTTTCATTTTAAAACCTCCTTAAAGATTTTTTCATAACTATCTATCATTCTACCAATTGTAAATTCTTTTTCAGCCTTTTCTTTTGAATTCCTACCCATCTCCAATCTTAAATCTTTATTACCCATTAGTTTCTCTAAGCATTTTCTAAACATCAAGTTGTCTCCAGACTTAATTAAAAACCCCGTTTTTTCATTCTCAACTGCATCCGAAACCCCCCCACAGTCAAAAGCAACAACCGGAATCCTCGCAAACATAGATTCTACTAGAACCATTGGAAAACCCTCTATTCTTTTTGTAGGAAATACAAAAATATCGGGATTTATCTTTGAAATAAAATCTCTGTGAGACATTCTGCCGTGAAACACTACTTTATTCTCAATTCCGTTCTTTTTTGCTCTTCTTTTTGCTTCCAATAAATAAGGTCCATCACCTACTACATGAAATATAAAATCTTTTTTAATATCTTTAAGGATGTCTAGTATGGTTAAAATACCTTTTGACTTTTCGATTCTCCCAATAAAATATAAATCTAAAATTCCAGTTTCCTTTTTTATATTGCTAGGTCTGTATAAAGAACCTTCTATACCATTATGTATTACCTCTACTTTATTTTCAGAAACGAATGTTTCTGAAACTAGGGATTTTTTCACATAATCTGAAACTGCAATAACCTTGTCTGAGTGCAAAATATACCTTCGTTGCCTTCCAAAATACTGTCTAATAAAATACTGGGTGTTTCGAATCATCCAATAAATGTCTTTAATATTTGAAATATTTTTAATAAATGTAAGAAACTCAGAGGAAGCAGTGCCGTGTGCAATAGAAACTATCTTTACTCCAAAAGAATTTTTCTTCTCAACTATACTTTCTCCTGAGGCACTTTGACTTAAAACTAAATGGAAATTTTCAGAATCATTAATCCTAGAAAATACTGCTAAAGATTTTTTATACCAGCTGTCGGGGTTTATTAAGTAAAAAATATATTTATTGTAGGCACTTTTAATAAAAATATACTTAACGCCATTTTGCTCAATATCATTTTCCTGGATACTACCTTTTGGAGAAAAAACAAAAACCTTATGTCCCCTTCTTCTCAACTCCTCACATATCATTTTGTTTTGTACCTCCATACCCCCGTGATTCTTATGGAATGTAGTAGATTTAATAAAGACGGCAATGTTCATATATCTATTATCTCAGTAATCAGCTACTAATAAACTCTCGAGATCAACTATTCTTTTATCGAGTTCAAATCTATTTAATACCTCTAGGTGTAAATTATCACCAACCATTTTTCTTAAACCACTATTATTAAGTAGTATTTCTATGCTGTTTGCAAGTTCTTTTGAATCTTTTTGTTTAACTACTATACCTGTAACTCCGTTCTTTATTAACTCACACGTACTACCAGAATCTGTAGATACTACAGGAATACTAAAAATGCCGGCCTCGAGCAAAACATTGGCGATACCATCTACGTCTCCTTCATCTGTTTGAATGCTAGGAAAAACATAAATATCAGACATACTCAAATATGTTAAAGTTTCTTTGTTTGAAAAACCTTTATTATTACCCAATATTTCAACGGTATCCTCTACACCAAGTTCCTCGATGTGTCTTTTAAGATTTTCGTACATAGGTCCAGATCCAATGATTTGGACTAAGTGCTCTAATCGTCTTTCTTTTAAGATTTTAGAAGCCTCTATCAAATATAAAAGACCTTTTTTCTCTACGAATCTTCCAATACTCAAAATCAAAGGTTTAGTATTTTTTCTACTGTTGGTGCTATCTATACTTTTTTCTATCTTCTTAACATCAACACCATGGTATGAAAGAACTATTTTACCAACATTACTCTCCCCTGTAAGTTTCATCAGATAATCGTAAGCGTTTTTGTTGCAAATAGTTATAAATTTTGCAGTCTTTACTTTTTCAAGAGCGTATTCTGAATTTACAGTTACGTCTTTCGCATGAGCAGATACGCCGTAAGGAATATTAGTTATCTTTGAAACACACATAATTATAGTTGACGGACTGGAAAGAAAATGCGAGAGAATAATATCTGGTTTGAACTTCACTATCTTCTGAGCGTAACCAAATGATTTAAGAAGAAGATAAAAGATACTTTGAGAAGATTTCTCGCTACCTGATTTATATTTATCTCTTTTAAGAAATAAAAGTAAATCTATGGTTTTAATAGGATGAGATAGCATATAGAATATGCTTTTTGATATATCGTACTTTGTAAGTCTTCCATAAAATACTCTTGATTCAAGATTATCAGATAAAAATCCGTTACCCTTTTTGATTGAAAAAACTATTAAATCAACGTTATCTCTTTCAACCAATTTAGCCAATTCTCGCTCAATAAAAGTCTCAGTTAAAACCGGAAACTCCGGAATAAAAACTAAAACTTTTTTCTTATTTCCCATTCTCCAATATTACACCAATTTGGTTAGGTTCTTCTGCATCTAAAAGAGCAGTTCCATTTGTTCTCATGCCAATTGCAAAGTATATAAAACCTGCTTTTTCAACATCCTCTTGAGAAAGAATATTTCTCCCATCAAATATAACTGGTTTAATAAGTAGTTTTTTAGCTTTGCTCAAATCAACATCTGAGAACTCTGGCCATTCGGTAAGAATAACCACAGCATCTGATTTTGTCATTGCAGAGTACTTATCTTTGCAATATTCAATTCCCTCATCCCCTAGTTCTTTTCGAGCGTTACTCATTGCTTGAGGATCAAAAACTCTTAATTTAGCTCCCTGTCCTCTTAAAATCTTAACAATTTTTATCGCCACAGATTCCCTTGTGTCATCAGTGTTATCTTTAAAAGCCAAACCAAGTATCGCTAATGTCTTACCAGATAAATTTTCTCCAAAGTAATCTCTGATTTTATGAGTTAAATAGTATTTCTGTCTATTATTAACTTCCAACACACCTCTTAAGAGTTTAAAGTCATATGCCCAATCAGTAGAAGTTCTATATAATGCGGAAACATCCTTTGGAAAGCAACTACCTCCATAACCTATACCAGCTTTTAAGAATTTAGGTCCAATTCTACTATCTAGCCCCATACCTTTAGATACATACAAAACATTTGCACCCGCCCTCTCACATAACTCTGCCATTTGGTTAATGAAAGTAATTTTAGTAGCTAAAAAGGCATTCGACGCATACTTTATCATTTCTGCAGATCTAAGATCTGTTTCGATGATAGGTTGTCCTAAGTGCTCATAAATCTTGCTTAGAATCGACAGAGCTTTCTTTGAATTAGAACCTATTACAGTTCTATCTGGAGTTCTCATATCCTCAACAGAGCTTCCTTCTCTTAAAAATTCTGGATTTGAGGCAACATCAAAATTAATCTTCTTAGTTAGATTTTCTTTAACTATTTTTTTAACTTTCTCGTTAGTACCTACAGGAACAGTGCTTTTAGTAACAACAACTTTATAACCATTAAGATTTCTCCCTATTTCCTTTGCAACAGCCCATACCTGAGAAAGATCTGCCGCACCTGAAGAACTTTGAGGAGTTCCTACACATATAAACACAACCTCAGCGTCTTTTATACCCTTTGCAACAGATGTAATAAATGAAAGTCTCTTTTCCTTTATATTCTTCAATACAATTTCTGACAAACCAGGTTCATAAATGGGCATATCTCCTTTTTTAATTCTTTCGATCTTTTTTACGTCAATATCAACTCCAACTACCTCGTTGCCCCAATCAGAAAAAATAGCAGCTCCGACTAAACCGACGTAACCTGTACCTATTACGCATATTTTCATAAAAAATCCCCTACCCCAATTATATACAACGAGATACTAAATTATTTGTGGGGTTCTCTAAACAGTTTTGTACTTTCCTCTCAGATCGTTAAGTCTAACCTTAATTACGTCCCAAGACATTTTAAAAGCACTTTTTATTGGATTAAACTTTTTTGACCTAACGTAAACCCAAGTTACCGGTACTTGCTTGATACTGTAACCTAGCTTTCTTGCCAAATACAAAACCTCAACGTCCCAAGCCCCAAAATATGCTGTATCTATTTCCTTTGTATCAACACCATAAACTAGCAATCTTCCAAATATATCTTTTGCAGATTTCTTAGTAAAAAGCTTAAAACCACATTGACTATCATTTATTCCAGGAAGAGCAACAATCTGAACAAAATAGTTAAAAATTCTTCCCATGATATGTCTATAAGCGGGTTCTCCAATTCTTTTTGATCCAAAACCTTCTCTACTTCCAATTACAACGTCAAAATTTTGATCCTTTGCTAAAATACTAAACTTCTTAAGGTCCTCAATAGGAGCTGAAAGATCAGCATCGGCCATGTATATATACTCTCCCTGAGCTTTCATCATACCAGTCCAAACTGCAAACCCCTTACCTTTATGAGGATTATCTATAAGAGTAATTTCAGGGTTTTCCTTTGAATACTCATAAACCTTTGATGCTGTAGAATCCTGGCTACCATCATTTACAACAATAACTTCAAAAGAATTACAAAAAACCCTCATAAAATTTACTACCTGTATAAGGCTAGATATTATTTTATCTTCCTCATTATAAGCTGGTATAACTATTGAATATTGAATCATTTTTTATCCTTCCAAATAATTCTACTATAAATTGTAAAATTCCAAATCAAACCAAACAAAATTCCTATGAAAAAAGCAGTATTAGAAACGATAAGAGTATCACCAAATTTTGAGACAGAGAATCTTATTAGCTGCGACCTCAAAAAAATTGGGATATAAGAGAAAGTTATGTAAATAAAAAAACCGAGTATCTTTTTCTTTGAACCTTCAATTTTATTCTGTTTAAACGACCAAAAATTATTTAAGCTAAAGGTTGTTAACATACCAATAACACCTGATATTAAAGATGATACCTTAGATGTA
>CAZADQ010000011.1:0-10601 GCA_964483965.1 uncultured Candidatus Saccharibacteria bacterium | reverse complement strand
CTCTCGTATCATTGCACTTTCCTCAATCTCCTTAATAAAAGGCTTAATTTTTGGTAAAGATAATCTTAAAAAGGCGACTATTTTTCCTTCTCTGGTCACATATTCCAAAAAATACTCAACGGATCCCTTTGTACTATATTTAAGTTTTCTAAAATACAAATCATTTATACCTACTTTCTCATTTCTAATTTCTCTAAACCTTATTTCGTTTATCTTTTTCCCCATTCTTATAGTCTCACTTTCAACTATTTGTCTAAAATTACTCTTTTTATTCCCAACAACGATATCATCTGAAGAAATATCTCTTACCATCCTGGTTATTCTGCAGTATCTTGGAGTTTTAATAAGACACCTCTCTAAAACATAAAGAAGTTCCTTTTCAGAGTAGGGGAACCACTTACCTTTTTTATAATAATCAAATAGTTCAGATGTTTCTATTAACGAACAGGGGTATATCTTTAATTCATCGGGTTTAAATCTCTCATCAGAAAATAATTTTATAAAATCTTTTACGTCTTCTTTTGGGTTTGAACCTAAAAGATTAGGCATCCAATGGGCGTGTATTTTAAAACCAGCGGATCTTAAAATCTTGATTGCTTCTGCAGTTTTCTTTACACTGTGTCCCCTTTTGTTTAATCTTAAAACCTTATCGTTCAAGCTTTGAATTCCTATTTGTATTTTTGTAGCTCCAAGCTTTCTTAATCTAACAACCTCATCCTGAGAGATATAATCAGGTCGAGTTTCTAAAACTAATCCAACACATCTTGAAACTGATGTTTCATTTATCTTTTGAGCTGTATACAAATCTCCCCAAGTCACCTTTTCTTCTTTCCCAGAGTATTTTAAGTTACCCTTTTTTCTATTTATTTTTTCTTTGTTTACCTGATTAAAGTCATTCATGGCATCAAAACATCTTTTTATAAACCAAACTTGGTAATTACCCGGGTAAAAAGACCACGTACCGCCTAAAACAATAATTTCTACCTTGTCGATTGGATGACCTATGTTTTTATAGGCTTCTAATCGACTGTAGACCTGTAAATAGGGGTCAAAATTATGTGAGTGGGCTCTTTGAGCTCCCGGTTCGAGAGATAAGTAACTTTTTGGCATTTCTGGGTCATTAGGACAGTAAATACACTCCCCTGGACAAGGAAATGGTTTAGTTAGAACTGCCACAGGAGTTACACCCGATAAAGTTCTTATTCTTTTCATTCTAATAGAATTCAAAAATCTCTTTTCTTTTATTAAGGGTAACTTAAGTTCTTTTTTTAATAGTTTGTACGCCTCGATAATTTCAGATTTTGAAAATGAATTACCATCTCTTGATTTATTCCTTCTTATAATACGAGAAACAGCCTCGTCTATCTTATCTAATTCTTTCTCTTTAGAGATATCTGAGATTTCCTTGATTATTTTGAGTAAAATAAGCTTGTTTAGATATAGTTTATTTTTTATTGATTTCATATGCATAAGAAAGAAATTAAACAGATTTTAAATCTAAATAGGGAATTTTACCAATCTGTATCTAAGGATTTCTCTAAAACAAGACAAAAACCTTGGAAAGGATGGGATAGAGTAGCTGATAATTTGCAAACGTACTTTAAAAATAAAAAAAGTAGTAGGAGAAATGTGAGGGTACTGGACTTAGGATGTGGCAATGGGAGATTCTTTGATTTTATAAGTTTAAAAATAAGGGATATTAAATATACTGGCATTGATATAAATAACGACCTCTTAAATGAGGGGAAGGAAAAATATCAAAAATTAAATAATAAATTAAAATTTAAGTTTGTTAAGAAAGATATTTTAAAAAACATTAGAAGTATAAAAAACAAATACGACGTAATTGTGTCTTTTGGTTTTACTCACCACATACCGAATAAAGTTTTTAGAAAAACATGGTTTTCTAGCTTACCAATAATGCTTGGTGAGAATGGAATTATTGTTCTTACTTTTTGGCAGTTCGATAACATACCCGGTGATTATTTAGTTGGTTGGGATAATAAGAAAAATACGTATAGATACTGTTACCAATACTCAATCGAAGATATAAATAACTTAATTGATAGTTATAAGAGAAGCAATCTAAAGTTAATCGACGACTATTTTGAAGATAATAGAAATAGATATTTAATTTTTGGTAAAATTTAAAATATGGATGGCTGCATATTTTGTAAAATAGCAAAAGGAGAAATTCCGTGTGCAAAAATATTTGAGAATGAGGATTGTATAGCGTTTCTTGATATAAAACCATCTACAGAGGGTATGTCTCTCGTAATTCCAAAAAAACATTTAGATTCGTATGTTTTTAATAACACGGATGAAGATATAGTAAAACTAATGATTTCAGCAAAGAAAGTGTCTAAAATGCTTACGAATTTTTACGCAATTAAAAGAGTTGCAGTTTTGTTTGAAGGAATTGAAGTAAATCATCTGCACGTTAAACTTTACCCTCTAAAAAATGGGGATAATATGGAGAATCTTCTTACGTCATCTAAAGGAAATCCAAACATAGAAGAACTAAATAAACTGGCTAAGGAAATATCTGGTTTTAATCTTCTTTAATCATTCTATTTTCAAAAACTGTTTTTCTTTTTGAATCTGCAGAGAAGTAGAAATATGTTGCTAAAAGTATAATTCCTGCCCCCATTGACATAGCTACGTACTGATTAAAACCTGTTGTGGGAACACTTGAGGTTGATTCTTCTGTTCCTGCGCCAACATTTGCCGGCATAGTTTGTCCTAAATGAAGAATAAAAGATATTTTCTCAGTTCCTTGAGTTATTTCGATACTATGATCTCCATTTTCTAATTGAGATACGTATGACCAATTGCCACTTAAATCTGACGTGGTAGAAAATACGGAGTCATTTATCTTTAAATCAACTTTAGTACTTTCTGCTCCTACACCAAAAAAAGTAGGACTAGCTCCTGTATACCACCACTCTGGATAGATCTTACCTTCAAGGTCCAACGCTCCTATTTTTTGTAATTGAAGAGTAGCTGCAAAAGAGTAGTTAGATATTATAAAGAGAAGAAAAAAAACAGGAAAAACGTATTTAATGTAATTTTTAATTTTTTCAAACATAAAGGCTTGTATATAAGTTAATTCTATATTGTGAAAATGTCAATCATATTCTCTTTAAAAATACTCATAACTAACAACTATCTAGTTACTCTTACTTGCTGAGAAGTCTGTAATTAATATAGAATTAAGATTATGAGTAGAATAGAAGACTTACCGGAACCATTATTTGATTTAAATAATTATGATAACAGCAATATAGACAATAAAGAATCTGACCAAGGGAAAATATCCATAAGTCCTACCGAGGAAAAGGAAATAGCAGATTTATTTGACGATAAAATAGCAGAAGGAAATCCCAGACCCATTACTTTAACAACATCAGAAATATTAAGCGATTTAAATAAAAAAGAAAAAGAAAAGAACCCTCGCTCTAAACGGTACGAAAAAGATTCTCTTGAGAGTCTAACTTATAAACTTCGTTTGATACCGTGGTTAAAATGCCAGGGACAAAATGACAGTAATCTAAAAAATGAAAGTTTTTTACTCGATATAAAGGAGTTTGTGAGATATAAAAGTGGAATTAAAATAGAAGAGTCAGAAAAACATATTAAGAAACCTTTTTGGTGGGAAGATAAAGATTAACAAAAAGAGAAATGATGAAGTAACTCTTATATTAAATTCTCAGTAGAAATCTACGCTAGTCTCGATTCCATGTTCTGATAAGAATTTAATAGTATCAATTGCCGCCATACACCCGTACCCAGCAGCAGTAATTGCTTGTCTGTATTTATGATCGTGCACATCTCCAGCAGCAAACATGCCTTCTACTGATGTTTTTGATTCGTCGTAACACTTGATGTAACCCCTTTCATCTAAGTCCACAAAATTCTTCAAAAATTTTGTATTAGGTTCATGACCTATTGCCAAAAACAAGCCTCTTACATCATCTAGAACGCTTTCTTCAATCCTTTCATTTCCATTTTCTATAATCTTTTTAGAAATTCTTAAACCTTCAACAAACTTATCTCCTAAAACTTCTTTAATTTCTGAATTAAATATAAATTCTATCTTTGGATTATCAAGTGCTTTCTTTAGCATAAATTTACTTGCTCTAATATTTTCTTTATCTTTTCTCACAATCACATATACTTTTGAAGCAAATCTAGTTAGGAATGTTGACTCTTCCATTGCAGAATCTCCTCCACCTACAACAGCAATAACCTTATCTTTAAAGAAAAAACCATCACATGTGGCACAAGCTGATACTCCTTTTCCAATTAACCTTTGCTCACTTTCTATACCTAACCATTTTGCAGAAGATCCAGTTGCAATAATTATTGATCTAGATTTATATGTTTTATTTGCATCTGTCTCTATAGTGAAATTATCTTTAAATGATCCTGATATTTTAATAACATTTTCTTCTGCAAACTCTGCGTTGTATTTTTCTACTTGTTTTTTAATGTTTAATATAAGTTGAGGTCCTAAGATGCCTTCGGGAAAGCCGGGAAAATTATCAACTTCACTTGTAATACTAAGCTGTCCTCCTGATGGATTTCCTGATATTACCAATGTTTTCAAGAAAGCACGAGAGGTGTATAAAGACGCAGTTAGACCAGATGGACCGCTGCCTAAAACTATTACGTCAAAAAGAGTACTTGATTCATTCATAAAAGTATTGTATTACACTATTGTATTATTTAAAAATATTTATTATGTCTAAAAATATAAAAACTAAAAATAAAGTAGAAGAAGAGAGAGAGAAAGTTAAAGAAGTGAAGAAAATAGATACTAGTTTAGAAGTAGAGGAAGAGGATTTAGCAGAGGATGTTCAAGAAGCTTTGGGAATACAAAAACAGTCAAAAGCTAAGATAAAAGAGGTGGACTACATATCAGAGTTAGAAAACGGTCTTGATGATGATTTTGGGTTAGGAGAAACTACACACAAGAATAATTTTGATGATGATTTCGATTCAGATATAATTTAAGCTCTTTGTTTTTGTTTACTTAGTAACTAAGTTTTAACCTAGATAATAAATTATTAAATCTAGCATCCTATATCATATTATTTATATTTTTAAACTATCTTCTGATTATAAAATTATGATTCAAAATAGAAATGAGTATTAAAAGATACTTGACCTATTCAGTTATTTTTAATAATGGATTTCTGGTGTAAAATCTAATAAAATAGCATGGCTTAATGCTAAGAATGATTGAAAAATTAATATTTTTAAGCGCCTGTAGCTCAGAGGATAGAGCAGTTCCCTTCTAAGGAAAAGGTCGGGGGTTCGACTCCCTCCAGGCGCGCCAAAGATTTTACTCAAGCCCAGGTGGTGGAATGGCATACACGGCAGACTTAAAATCTGCTGACCGCAAGGTCGTGCGGGTTCGACTCCCGCTCTGGGCACCATAAAAGTAAACGGGTGTAAAATTATATTATAATAGATACAACAGGTATATTAGATATTTTAATTTCTCTTATATAAATAAAGTCTAGGATTTACAAAAATATTTCCTTTAAATCCTAAATCTTTTTCCTCTTTCAACGAATAATTAGTTAAATATTTAGGTTCTGTATTAGGACTACTAAATGAAAACATATATTTAGGATTAGTATCTACGCCATATAATTTATACCAAGCCATTGTTGATTTTATTTCACTTGGGTATATTCCACTTTGAACAAGTTCTTCGCTTTTTCCCCAAACATAGTTATTAGTATTTACAAAATCTATTGCCATTTGAGAAGATAAAATTACTGTAAAGACAACAAATGGTACAAGGATGACACTAAAGTATTTATCTATTTTATTTTTAGTAGATTCTATAGAATTTAAATACAAGAACATCAAGATACACAAGGGAATAAGGGGAAGAATGTACCTATCATAAAATATTTTAGTAAATATCATTAGTAATAAATATCCGGCTACTGAAATAGTGTAAATATTTATTATTTTTTTTCTCCAAAGGATAATACAAGGTAAAAGAAGTGATAAAGCTATCTTCGATCCTATATCCCAATACTTAAATATGTCGTAATTCCATCTAAAATGATATTTAGTTCCCATAATAGATCTAGGAAAGAAACCTGTTCTTTCAAATGTATTTTCAAAATATGGATATTCCTCCCAAGATATTTTTCCAGGCATAAAATATTTGTTCAGAATTATAAAACAAAAAACCGAAGATATGAGAATAAAAACTATCTTAATGTAGCTCTTTCTATTATTTAAGATAGTTTTGATAATAAAAAAGATAACAAGAGGGAGTATGAAAGAAACAGTAACTAGAAGTATTCCGTAAAAAAGAGAGTAAGTGTATTTTAAGTCAATAAAGTTTTCTGCAATAAATCCTTTGCTTCTCATTTCTCTTGTTCTTGGAAATAAAAAGAAATAATAACTAATAAGGAAAGTTACAAATCCTAGTTGGATTAATGCTTCTTTGTATCTTTTATTAAATAAAAAGTAAAATATTGCAGCTACATTAAAGATAAATCCATTTTGTTTAGTAAAAAAAGATAAAAGACCCGATAGATTAAACAAAATAAAGTGTGTCTTTTTTAAACTTTTTTCATATTCAAGAAAGAAAAAAATAGCTAAAAGCATAAAAAACAGAGTGTAATTCTCTGTCATAAATCCTATTGATGAATAAATATGAAGAGGAGTAAAAAACAAAAGAAGGGATAAGAAGATTGAATTAAATTTACTTAAATTGAAGTGTTTAAAAATTATTTTTGCAAAGATAAAGAAATTTAAGACTGAGAAAAGTAAGGTTAGAAATGGAAGATTCTTCCATCCGAAAAAAAGGGAGAATAGTAAACCTAAGATACCTTGAGTATAAAATGTGGTAGCTGTTACTTGAAGAAGGGAGAAATCTCCCAATAAGAATCTAACTACACTTGTAGTTCTATTCCAATCATCATTTTGCATGAAATTTACCTTTGATATCAAGGGAATAAAGAAAACAAACAAAAGAAGAGATAATATCTCTATTGATGATATGTTCTTTTTAAGATAGTTAAGATATTTCAAAGCTTTGTTTATATAACAATTATATTACAGAATTTAAACTTAGATTAATTTAGAATTAATGCAAAAAATTTACTGGGAGTTATTTTAATGTAAAATATGAATATGAAAAAAAGGGTGAATTTATTGTTAGTCTTGGTAATATTCCTATCTGTTGGTATAGGCCTTTATTCAAATATAAAAGAACAAAAAGCTCTAGATAGATCGAAGCTTCCTCCAAAGGTTGAATTAGATAGAATGTTCCAAAGATAGATAACAAACGTTAAAAACAAAGGTTTGAATATTGAAGCTGATGAATTTAGATTAAAAGAAGATAACGAGATATACAACACTACTTGGATGACGGTCAAATCAATTGACGATCCTGTAGAAAAAGATCTTTTTGAAAAAACGTTAGAGGAAAGCAAAGATATCAAAAAGATAGTTTTTTCTCCTAATGAAAGGGTATTTGTAGACTATAGAAACATACCAAGAGGAAATGTACTGGCTAATGAAGTACGTTTGTATGGTTTAAAGGAAGATAAGATAATAGATGCAAGAGTACTGGATTGTTCTGTAAGAGCAAATTGCTACTTTGATAGAGCCTATTTTCTAGACAACGATGTTTTTGTCATTACAGAGTTTTCAAGAGACATTGATAAAAAAGATACAACTACTCCTCTTTGTTCAATTGATGAATTATGTACATATACTGTTAAACTTCATCTTATTGATTTGGTTCACAACAAAAGATTAGTATATGTCTCTAAAACTTATGAGTTGATATTGTCAGAGTGGATTCTTAAGTTATAAAAATACTAATTCTTAAATATGATGAATATAATGTTTATAGTAGAATAGGGGATAGTATTTTCTACGGGGTGTAGCTCAGTTGGTAGAGTGCGCGGTTTGGGACCGTGAGGTCGCAGGTTCGAGCCCTGTCACCCCGACCAGATTAAATACTTAGTTAGCTACATAAATGTGTGCCAAAATATCTCCAAATCTTCCTTTAACATTTGACAGAAATTCTTTATCCTTTACTCTAGATGCAAATCCCTTGTAGTCATTTACTAAAGATAAAGGATTTTTAATTGCAACTAAAAATCTACTATTAGATCTATCTACTGTTCTATCAAGATAGAAATTTACAGGGCACTCATTTTCATTTGTTTCTACACTCATACTGCCCAATGGTAAATTATTTGTAATTTCGTAATCGTTAAGAATAACGGCTACCTTCTCCCACTCCCTTCTTAATGGAAAACCTATCTTATTATTTAGCATATATTTGCTTTTCTCTTCTTCTGTAAATATTCCTGCTTTGAATAAAAGAACATTTTTTTCTTTCCACGGATACTCTTTTTTATGGTCTACAAACAATATGTAACTTTGGTAGTAGTAAAAAATTAAAAGAAAAGATAGTGAAAATATAAATATTTTTTTAATCCCCACTCTATTTGAAAGTCTCTTAATAAAGTAATCACAAGAAATTCCTGCCAGTATTGTAAGGGGAATAAACATATTATATATGTGGGTTCCAGGATTTATAAAAATAGACGTAAATATAAGAAATTCAACCAAAAACCATAACACGTACAGCCAAGCTTTTCTCATAAAAAGAAAAGAAGAAAGAAGAGCTAACAAATATACTCCAACAGATAAAAAGGGATTATAAAGCTTTAGTCTAAAGAAAATAAACTTAACTCTCTTTATATACTTTGTAATATCTACAAAATCAGGATTTATTCTATTTCTAAAATATGCTTGATTTTCTATACTTAAAACATAATTTTTAACATATGGGATAAAGTAAAAGATTACAAGTGTTGATAATATTAACAAGTTAAATAATATGAATCTTGTTTTTGTTTCTCTCGAGTATGCCTTCTTAATAAAGAAATCGTTAATTAAGACATAAAATATATAGGGAAGAACAAACACAGCATCCCAATGAGAAAGAAGAGAAAGACAAAAAAAGAATGTTCCGGTCACACTATTTATGTACAAAGATTTATTACTGTCCTTAACATTTTGGTATTGAATTTTACTAAAAAAATACAAGGATAGAAAAGAAAAAAGTAGATTAAAACTTTGATATTGGAAAATTCTTCCAAATGCCAAAATGTAACCATTAACCCCTAACAGAAATGCTGAAGTAAAGGCTATAAACCTATTTTTAAAAACGTTTTTAACAAAAAGGTAAAAAACGACAATGGAAAGAACATTAACTAATGCAAAAGGTAATCTGTAAATATACTCGTTAAACACAGTGCCTAAGACCATATATGTAATGCCACCTACAATGTATTGGATTGGACCTTTGTGTTGTGATAAAAGAAATTCTGATGAGTAAAAACTATCATTCTTTCTTAAATAATCTAAGGCAAATGTTTCATCACAAATGTATTCAGAATATCCTAAATTAATTAAGCGAAGAGGAAGAAAAATGAGAATTAGAAATATTGGAATATTTACTCTTTTTAAAAAAGATAATATTTTCTCTGTAATAAAGTTAAACATAATTAGAAATATCCTAGAATACTCAACTTACTTCGGGTTTAACTTTTGACTTTGTATTTTTATTAACTGACACAGTATCGAAATAGAAATAAGATACAAAAGGACACATCCAAAGCATATATTGGTCAAAGTAAACTGGGTTAAATGCAATAAATATCATAATTGCAAAAAGTCCATATGAAAATACTCCAATCCTTTTAGTGAAAAGAAGGACCGTGTTTAGTATAGAAAATAAAATAAGTGGTAATCTAGGAAGAAGAAGGGTAAAAGTGGAGACTCCTTCTTTTGTACCAGGATTATATAGCTGTAGAAGCTTTTGATAGCCATACAATGTGCCTGTTGTATCAGTTTCTGGAACTCTAGTAAAACTAAACATAATAGATAGAAAAAACGACCGTATGTTTTCAAATATGAAGGGCATTGAAGTAACTATCAAAGGTGATAAAAATACTACAATGTCTATTGCAAAGTCTTTTAATTTTCTTTCTTTAGTTATAAGTGGAAGTAAGTAAATAGGTAAAAAGAAAATCCCTATATGTTTTATTCCAAGAGAAAGTCCATATAAAAGATAGGATAATCTTGGCTTCTTTTTTAAAAAATAGAAAGATGCAAGTAGTATTCCAATGGAAATCAGATCTTGTTTTGATGTAGATACACTTGATATTGCCCATCTATTGAGAATCAAAAAAGAAGCGGCTGTAAAACCAAGTAATTTTTTATCCGATTCTCTAAATTTAAGATAAACAAAAAGAAAAGCTACAAACTGGAAAAGAAACAACACCTTCCTGTAGTTATGATAGAAATCAATAAAAGAAAATTTTGAAAAAAAGGCTATCACTAAAAGAAAATAATAATATAAGGGAAAAAGAGTTGCGTATTTATTATTATTTATAATATCCCCTTCAAGGATTTTATTGTAGGGATTTTCTCCCTTACTTATATCTACTGCTGCGGTATATTCATAATGAATGTCCGGCTTTCTTCCCCAATTAGTAGAAACGTAGTTTGCCTTATTTAATATATGAACAAAGAAAAAAAGC